>JASJDF010000208.1 GCA_030065715.1 Xenococcaceae cyanobacterium MO_188.B19
ATTGACCGATAGGGAATGACCGAAGGGAATACTTTAGTGCCTTTAGGGCTAAATTCTGCATTCTAAATTCCCACAAATTTAAAGTGTTGTATCTAAACAGGATTTAGTATCAGGTACAGCTAAACAAAAAAAAGCATTAGAGTCAGAAACCCTAATGCTTGCATATCATCTAGCTAAAATTCGTTTAGATCTAGGGTGCTAAAGCATTTCCTCTCAATAAGCTACCAATAGTTTTAGCCGTAATCTTCATTTGCTTGAGAGGATTAGCAGGAACTACGGTTTTGTAGAGATAGCTATCGAAAGTTAATTTTTGTACGTCGATATCCGCACACATTTCGACGAATGCTTCGCGGGTTGCATCAGAGCGATAGAATACTCTTTGGAGAATATCTAGCACTAGGTAAGTAGCACCATAGGTTTTATTCCAGAGTTTTAAGAACTGTTTTAGGTCAGCTTCTGTAGGAATTTTTTGTCCATTGTTGGAAGCTTCGACAATTTTTTCCGCACACATTCTGCCAGACTTAGCAGCAAAATAGATGCCTTCTCCAGAAGACTTGGTAACAGTACCTAGAGCGTCTCCTACTAAAACTACTCTGCCTTTAATGGGGCGAGGTCTGGGATGTTCGGGGATGGGATGAGCCTCAACTTTGATAATTTCCCCACCTTCCAGTTTACGAGCTGCACGGGCGCGGATACCAGCTTGTAGGTCTTTAATTTTGGCTTTATTGACCTTCATGGTTCCAGTTCCCACTGCTACGTGGTCGTATTTGGGGAATACCCAAGCATAGAAATCGGGGGAAACGTCATCACCCACATACATTTCTGCTAGGTCTTCGTAGTATTGCATTTTAGGCTCGGGAAGACGGATTCGCTCTTGAAACGCGATCGCATAATTGTAATCCCCAGCATCAATAGCTTTAGCAATACGAGAGTTGGCACCATCGGCACCGATTACTAAATCGGCTTTGAGGGTTTTCATTTCTCCTTTAACACTACCATTAGAGTGATCAGCGTAATGGAGTGTATAAGGCTCTTTATCACTGGTGGGAATATCTAATTGATATACTGTGCCATTGATCAAATTCGCTCCTAATTTAGCAGCGCGATCACGCATGAAGCCATCTAAGACTTCTCTACGACACATTCCAATATATTCATCCCCTTTAAGAGTTTGACCGATATTCACTTCAATATTAGAAGGAGATATCATCTTCATTTTCCTAACCTGACGGTCAATAATCTCTTGGGGCAAATCGAATTCGTCCACCATACAAAGAGGTATTGCACCACCGCAAGGTTTGGCATTATCTAATTTACGCTCAAATAAATAAGTTTCTATACCAGCTTTGGCTAAAATTTCCGCTGCGGAAGAACCAGCAGGTCCGGAGCCAACAACAGCAACCCTTAATCCCAAGGTCTTTCTCCTAATATCTGTTCTCAACCTACGCATTGCATACTATCATGGACTTTTGCTCTCTGAACGAAATACCCCCCAAGATTGGCTCAAGTTGAAATACTGCTTAACAACTCAGTTACAAAAGTTAATTATTTTGGTAGTATGCACTAGCCTAGATCAATGTCCTTTAACCTAAATTTACCAAGAGTTTACTATTGATAAAATTGGCTTGCCCAGCGACGACATTGACCGATTGGTCCATCCTCTTCTAGCAGCAGTGGATGAGAGGGATAAATCTTGTTCTCTAAAATCGGAATATCTTGCTCAAATGTTGTTACTGTATCTTTTTTGAGCATTAGGGCTAAAAGTTGATTTAAGGGAGAGGGAAGAGCTTTTTTGACACTAAAGAAAATCTGAATCTCTAGGCGATTATTATCTATAGGGGTTCCCGTAAAAATTTGTAATAAACTAAGCTCCAATGTACCCTTAGTTCGATAAAAGCTAACATCATATCCTAGCCCATAATAAGTTGTAGTTACTGAGCCATCCTCTGAGATCAAACCTCCAGAAGATAGAGAAGAGAGATTATACTTTTGGGACATTTTGTGAGTCAAAACTGGACCATCAATCTCTACTACATCAGATTTCGCAGCTTTGAAGGTTTGACTATGTACCTGATACAAATGGGAAACATCTACACTATTGTCTAAATAATTTCTGAGATCGGTACGAGCTGTCCACTTATGAACCAGACGAAGGGGGGTCCATTGTTTTGAATCATATTGAGCAAGTTGAGGAATTTTCCATGTAGGAGATTCATCTCTCTGATGATAATACATTAAGATTAAGCCATTAACCTCCATAACTGGATAATTAGCAATCTTGACCTGAGGAAGTTTTTCACTATAGGGAATGCCAGCACAATAGCCTTCATTGTCCCACAGCCAACCATGATAAGGACAACGAATAGTCTTATCTTTCACCTGACCTCCATATCCCAAATGAGCGCCTAAATGGGGACAATGGGCATCAAGAATACAAGGAATGCCTGTTTCTGTATGGAATAGTACTAAATCCTTACCGAAGTAATGAAGTGGAATAACTTTTTTGGCTAATAATTCTGCGCTAGTTGCAACACGATACCAACTGTTAGGAAAAAAGCTGTCTGTATTTTTTGACCTCATAATCTGGGAAAAAAGTCAATCTAATTTGTTTATAAGTTCCTCAATTAAATGAATTTACTTCAATTGCTTGTATCTTATTACCTACCCAATCTTTCTCTGACCCAATCTCTTTCTACTTTTTGGGGGGGAGTTGCGCTTTTGTTGGGCTTACTGAATTTAGGGTTATTAGGAATTGCAGCGGGAGATGAGGCGGGTTTTACTGGTTGGGATCTTACTGGTCTAGCAGTTGGGCTACGACGAGGGGTATATTTGGGACGATTGCGAGTATAGCGGGTTCGATATCGGGGTCTGGGTTTGGGGGTAAGATATTCGGGTTTAATATCAACTGGTTCTGCTGAAATCATAACTTTCCTTCCTGTAAGGGGGGGACGAGCAGGAAAGGCTTCTACAGGTATATCTTGTACAACTTGTAACATAAACTTGCGCCACATTTCTGCTGCCACGGTACTATACCCCTTAGTAGGTGTATTGTCGTCGTTACCGAGCCAAATACCTGTAGTCACTTGGGGTATATAGCCGATATACCAAAGATCACGGGCTTCATCTGAGGTTCCTGTTTTTCCCGCCGAAGGTCTGCCAATTTGGGCTGGTCTTCCTGTCCCTGAACGCACTACCCCTTGCAACATCCAAGTCATCATAGCTGCGGTGTCAGGATCAAGAGCTTTAGCTGAGGGAAAATCCGCTCGATAAATTATCTCACCATGACGATCGCGTATTTGGGTAATGCCATGAGCTTTTTGATAGACTCCTTGATTGGCTAGAGTGCCATAAGCGTTAGTAAGTTCTAATAAATTTACTTCCCAAGAACCCAAAGCTAGGGAATAAGTAGGTTGCATTTCTGAATCGATTCCCATATTTTGAGCGATTTTAATAATGGGATTCAACCCTACATCCAGACTAGTTTGTAATGCTATTGTATTGATCGAAATAGCTAAAGCATTGTATAGAGAAACATTAGTTTTGCGGTACTTTTCTTTATAGTTTCTCGGTTCGTAATCTTCTATGGAGAGTTGGCGGTCAGGATAGGTTTTATTAGGGGAAAATCCTGCTGCCATTGCTGCGGTATAAACAAAAGTTTTAAAGGTCGAACCTGGTTGGCGTTGGGCTTGGGTAACTCGGTTATATTGATTGTCTCCAAAATCTCGCCCTCCTACCATAGCTTTAATTGCTCCCGTACGAGAATCGAGAGATACCAGAGCACCTTGTTGGAATTTCTGCCATTTACTGTAGGTGTCTAAACCATATTTGACCGTCTTTTCCGCTGCTTTTTGCCATTGCAAATCAATGGTAGTTTCCACCACAATTCCCCCTCCTTGCAGTTGTTCTTGTGAGAGGTATTTGGGTAGCTCTTGTTCGATATAGTTAGTAAAATATGGTGCTTTAACTTGTAATCGCTTGAGTTGCTTACGGTTAGTAACTATGGGAGATGCGATCGCAGCTTGAGCCACTTCCAGAGTAATGTAACCATCTTGTGCCATCCTATTTAATACCGCATTTCTCTGTCTTAGAGCCAATTCAGGATTGTTAAAAGGAGAATAGACACTGGGGGCAGGAATAATTCCCACTAAAGTAGCAACTTCTGCTACTGTCAAAGCTTTAGCAGACTTGCCAAAATACACCCAGGCAGCATCCTCTAGTCCATAAGAGCCAGCCCCCAAATAAACTAAATTCAGATAAGTTTCTAAAATTTCCTTTTTATCTAAATTTTGCTCAATACGACGAGCTATTTCCACTTCTTGAAGCTTGCGCCAGAAAGTTTTGGCTTGACTGAGGTAAGCAATACGAGCTAACTGTTGAGTAATGGTACTGCCTCCTTCTACCACTTCTCCCGCCCTGAGATTTACCCAAGCAGCACGGGCAATCCCCTTAAGATCAACTCCTTGATGTTGATAGAATCTTTTGTCTTCGCTAGCGACAAAAGCTTGATGAACTATGTCAGGAAGTTCGTCAAGCTTGACTTTGTCATAACTTACTTCACCAATTTGTTTAATTATGGTGCCGTCGATTGCCTTAACTGTAATGCTATTGGGGCGAGCATAGCTTGCTACATCAGAAACTGACTCAGGAGTTGTTGCTACAATTTTTTGCTCCAACTCGAAATAGAATATAACAGCACTCACACCACTTCCTATTCCTACGAGCAAACCCAATCCCAGACCGCGCCAGAGCCATTTTCTTGTTTTTGGTCGCTTTTGCTCCCTTTCCTCGATCTTAGTTAGCAAATCTAAAGAAGAGTTCTTATTATGAATGGATTTCACTATAATATACCTTGTTTCAAAATATTTATTAAATAATTACTGATCATCTTAAAGCCAACTGCTTCTGGTCAAAACAATTAAAAATTATTAACTGAAAATTATATCATTTTCCTTTAAAATCGCTACAGATGATTGATAAGGAGACTCTAAAATAAGGAAGTTAACATATAGCATATTTGAAAGTTATTTGATGTTACATATATTTTTATTTTAAATTTTAGCTGCTTAATTTTGAATTTATGGGAAGTGGTCTCCTTTAGGGCAAAAAATGATTAGTTTAATATCTCAAGACAATTGGCAAAAAAGGTCTTAAATCCAAGAATTTTTTTTTGTTTGCGATGGTCAAAAATGAGTTGTAGCAAAAGAACTTTTCTCGACTCAATTTCTAAAAACTTTTGCAGCATAAGATTAACCAAAGCCAAAAGATACAATAATAAACCAGAGTATATCTATCAAAATCTTGCAAAATTAATTAGGGGTTAATTATTCCTTGTCTAAAAATTCTTTTTTGGACTGCTTAAGCTGTCGCCAAAACTTGTTAATTTCTTTGTAGGCATCTTCAGCACTTATCTCCTCATTAGCTGCTAGATTGCAAATATAAGATACTTGTTGCTGAAACTCTTGTAGATTGGCATTAAAAATCAAACTTCCAAGGGTAAACTCACCGTAATATTTACGAATGGGAGATAAAAAAGTTTCTTTGATGTATCGTGATTCTTCTTTCATTGTTTTTTTATCTAATAGAAGCTTATTTTAATAAATAAATACTACAACGAGAGAAGATAGATTCTCTATCGAAATCTTGCAAAATTCAACAGCAATTTAAAATTCGGCTTTATATTGCCTTTTTATATCCTTTTTTAACGTAATTGAAGGAGATTCGCCAAACATTTTTCTATAGTCAATTGAAAATTGACCCATATGCCAAAATCCATAACCTCCAGCTATTTTAGTGACTTTAGATATTTTAGGATCGGCTGATTTCAAAGCTCGTCGCACCTTATTCAAGCGTAATATCTTGAAATATTGCATCGGTGATAAACCAAGGCATTCCTCAAAGGCATAGTAGAGAGAACGCTGGCTGGTCTTCAATTCTTGGCATAAACTAGTAAGAGTAATGGGAAGATCAAAGTGATCGCGTATCAATATTTCAGCATTCTTAACTAGTTGGCGTCGGTTAGATTCTTTATCTGGTAAAAAGTTTGAGTCAGAAGTTAATAGATTCACCAGCAACGACAGAGAATTATCGATGATCAGATCAACCATTGAGTAACTTTGGGAATTAACTCTTAAGTTTTGAGGATAGACTTTGGCTAACCTCAGCAGTTCTTCTAAATAATTAGATAAGGGGTTCAATCTATTTAGCTCACAGAATATAACTCCTGGCGATAATATTTTGTGGAAGAATAATCAGTCATCTGATTAACCTTTTCCCTTTAACCTTTAACCTTTTTCTTGGCAATACAGATAAGTTACATGGTAGGTGCAAGATCTGAGTATTAGCTTTCGAGCTAACTTGGATTAAATTATGAATGATTGCTGACAAGAGATAGGAAATCTCAAGCTTTTCAACTTTGTGCATTGTGCAAATTTTGCCCAAACTATTGATACTAGAACACCGATTAATTATTTATTTTACTCTTGTGGTAACTCTGCTACCTCTTCACAGCCTTGCTCAGAGCTTGAGCCATCAGGCATAGTTGCACCACAAAGATTTAAATCTTCTAAATCCACATCACTCAGATTAGCATTGTTGAGATTAGCGTTACTCAGATTAGCATCATCTAAATCCGCATTACTCAGATTAGCATTACTCAGATTAGCATCAACCAAAAAAGCCTCACCTAAATCCGCATTACTCAGGTTACTATTGACTAAGTTAGCTTCTTTTAAGATAGTAAAGAGTTCATAGCTATGTTCTGCTCCAATGACTTTAATAGAGCTAAATTTTGTTTTCTCTAAGTTGGCATTGCTCAAATTGGCTTTTTCTAGGTTAGCTCCATTAAGTTGGGCTTTTGTTAGGTCACTATCACTCAGATTAGCATCTTGGAGATTGGTACGGATGAAAGATTCGCCCCTTAAGTCTACATTTCGCAAAATCGCCTGGGCTAAGTTAGCTCTTCTTAAATTAGCTCCTCGCAAATTAGCTCCCTCTAAATTGGCTCCTTCTAAATTGGCTTCCTCTAAATTGGCTCCTATGAGATTAGCATCTTGGAGATCGGCTTGTTGCAAATCAACTCCTCTCAAGTCGCATCCTATACATTCATTAGTTTCTAATAGTTGAGTGAAGAGTTTCGATTTGAGTTTTTTGCTCCTTCTTGTTTCTGGGTGAATCAAAGTGTCGGGGTCTTGACCAATTAATTCCTCTAATCTCTCTTTTAAAGCAAGTTCTTTTTCTGTTTCAATGAAAATTGTCATGTAGGTGAGGATTCCTGTATCTAAACCTGAACCAGTTTTAAAACCAATGATTATTTCCGAAATTTCCCCTGGGTTAGAAGTAATTGCATTAAGTGCTGCAATCCCTACTATGGCAGTAGGAAGTGGCACAAACATTTTCATCGGGGCTCTATTTCTTTTAGATTGAAGCACATTGACTAGAGCCACATCCTCGACAGGAATAATAACTTCACGGGTTGTGAGCTGTTCATCTAAAATTTCTAGAGGTTCTCCTTGTTCCAGATAAAGAGCTAGTCCGTTCTCTGTAGCATTGACTTTGCATCTGCTGAATTGATTAATTTTAACGGAGATAAAAGAACATCTCGCCTCTTCCCCAGGTCGGTCTTGAAGAGATACGGGTTGTTCAACGTCAAATCCTTGACAAAGAGAATTATAAGGAAATTTAGAGCATAGGCTGTAAAGATCGGTTTCTCGTCCTTTTCCTACTTTTACAATTGTTTCAGCTTTAGCAATGGAACCAGAGCAAAACAATGAAGCAATTGTCAAACTTATCCAAACGCGAGAAAAATTAATCTTCATGTTTTAATTATTCTATTTTTTAAGCTTTATATAATTTACTTTGTCTTATTTTTCAGCAATTATACTGAGTGATCATAATTTTTTCAACTTTCAAACCAAGACAAATCAACTTATATTTATGATTTGAATCATGTCCGTTTTTCCACTACCAAAAACAATTATTATCTTTATGGTATGAGAGCTGCTTCCCCGATCAAGTCAGCTTGATGACCTTTAGTGTCGTCCCCATAAAATAATGATGAAACAATCACGAACTGTTGGTCGTTTGTTGCTCAGTCTTGCCAGCCTGGTCATTATTATCGCAGCGTTAAAGAGCATATCCCAGCTACTTGGTCCTATTTTGCTCTCTTTGTTTGTGGTTTTGATCGTCTACCCGATTATGCTCTGGCTGGAAAGAAGGGGTATGGCTCGATGGATTGCTTATACTCTGGTTGTTCTAGGTGTGATCGCCGTAGGGACAATATTTATCATCTTCTTGGCCGTATCGTTAACTGAGCTATCGATTACCCTACCCAAGTATGAAGAACTGCTCGATGCCCGACTTGATGGCTTGCAGCAATGGCTTGCCAGTCATAACCTTCGGATAGAAGATGTTCTGGAATTGAACTGGTTTAACCCACAGAACATTTTTCAGCTCCTCTTTTACTTGGTCAGTATATTGCTGGAAACAGTTGCTAATGTTGGGTTAACTTTACTGGTTTTTATCTACATGCTGGCAAGTGCTGGTAATTTTTGGACTCACTTAAGGCGTGAGCTGGCAGCAGATCTACCGCTGTTAAAACGCTTTAGCAGCTTTGGTCAAAGCATTCGTATTTACCTAGTCATTAAAAGCTGGTTGGGTGTAATGACCGCACTGTTTCAGGTCATTCTGATGTGGATTTTAGGAATAGACTTTGCAGTATTGTGGGGTGTATTTTCGTTTTTGTTTAATTTTGTCCCTAATATTGGTTTCTACATTGGGCTAATTCCGCCCGTT
The DNA here is from genome assembly GCA_030065715.1 of Xenococcaceae cyanobacterium MO_188.B19. Taxonomy (GTDB): domain Bacteria; phylum Cyanobacteriota; class Cyanobacteriia; order Cyanobacteriales; family Xenococcaceae; genus JASJCP01. The sequence continues at coordinate 8,791 of JASJDF010000208.1, forward strand.
ATCATTGCGGTGATTAAGCTGGGCATCACTAAGACAATTATTCTGATCTTTGGCTATACGCTAATTAACAATTTTTTCGACGTCTTAATTGCTCCCCACTATTTAGGTAAGGGGTTAGATCTATCAATCTTGGTGGGGTTCCTGGGGCTTATCTTTTGGACTTGGATGTTAGGACCGATTGGAGCCTTTCTGGCACTCCCTCTGACCGTGATGGTCAAAAAACTCTTGTTAGAATCCTTGCCAGATACTCAACTGCTTGCTTCATTAATGAGTTCTAACAGTGAAACGGACTCCTGACATCCTCCCAACTCAACCACCAAACTTATCCAACAAGCTTTCACTTATTTGACAGAGGTTCAAATGTCCTTGGGCGT
>JASJDF010000209.1 GCA_030065715.1 Xenococcaceae cyanobacterium MO_188.B19
ATGGCAGTGCGTCGGCGTATTGGTTATTTACCTGAAAATCCCCCTTTATATCCTGATATGACGGTACAAGAATTTCTGCAATTTGTTGCCAAAATTAAAGGTGTATCCAGGCGCAATCGCAAAAACAAAGTAGCTTTTGCTATAGAAAGATGTCAACTGACGGAAAAAACTCAGACAGTAATTCGTAAACTATCTAAAGGTTATCGTCAAAGAGTTGGTATTGCTCAAGCTATTGTTCATGAGCCACCAGTAATCATTTTAGATGAACCAACCGTGGGACTCGATCCCAGACAAATTACCGAAGTGCGGAATCTAATTAAAAGTCTTGCTGGAGAACATACTATTATTCTTTCGACTCATATTTTACCAGAGGTTAGTATGACCTGCGATCGCGTAGTGATCATCAATCGAGGTGAAGTAGTAGCAACCAATACTCCCATAGAACTAATCGATAGCCTAGGGAGTGGTTATGATTATCACGTAGAACTAGAAGGAGATCTGGCAAATATCTTACCCCTGCTGGAGGCAATCTCAGGAATCAATAGTATTAAGCAACAAAATCAAGATAGTAGAGTTATTTTAGAGATAAATTGTCACTCTGGAGCTGAACCAGGTAAAGATATTGCCAATATCATTGTTAATCAAGGTTTAAGCTTATATGAAATGCGCCGAAGTTCTCCTAGTTTAGAAGATGTTTTTCTGGAACTCACTACAGAAGAAAGCCTAAATAATTGATAATAGTTAATGGCTAATTGTTCATCATTCATCGTTCATTGATAACCACTAACCACTAACCACTGTACGGACGTAGCATGGACGCGAAGCTTATCCGAAGGTGTCCTAAAGGATACCGCTTCGCATATACCCTTTAGGGAATCCTTTAGGGCTACGTCTCTACTAACTACTAACTACTAATTGATGAATATTATTACTAATTTACTTTTTCCCAAAAATAAAACACAAACTTCTAAAAAAACTACGATGGGTCTTCCTCCTCTTAAACAGAGTGTTCGGGGAATTCACTGCAAATCTGCCTCAGAAATCGAGAAAATGCGTGAATCTAGTAGAATTGTGGCGATTGTTTTAAAAGAAATTTCGGAACTGGTAGAACCAGGAATGACTACCGCAGATTTGGATGCTCATGCGGAAAAACGCATCAAAGAAATGGGTGCAACCCCTAGTTTCAAAGGATATTACGGGTTCCCTGGTTCAATTTGTGCATCGATTAATAATGAAGTAGTCCATGGTATCCCTAGTCCCAAAAGAGTTATGAGGAGAGGAGATATTATCAAAGTCGATACGGGTGCCTACTATCAAAATTTTCATGGTGATTCTTGTATCACTATCCCAGTGGGAAAAGTCTCGAATCAAGCAGCAAAACTAATTAAAGTGGCAGAACAAGCCTTATATAAAGGTATTGAACAAGTAAAAGCAGGTAATTATTTGTTAGATATTGCCGGAGCAATTGAAGACTATACTAAATCTCACAAGTACTCTATTGTGCAAGAGTTTACGGGACATGGTGTAGGCAGAAATCTTCACGAACCTCCCTCTGTGTTTAATTTCCGTACCGATCAATTACCCAACGTTAAATTAAAATCTGGCATGACTTTGGCTATTGAACCGATAATTAATGCTGGTTCGCGCCATACTCGAACTTTACGCGATCGCTGGACTGTGGTAACAGTAGATAATAATCTATCTGCCCAATTCGAGCATACCGTACTGGTTACTGACAATGGTTACGAAATACTCAGCGATCGCAATAAATGCACCAACTAAATTACTATCCTAATAACCTATGGATCAGTTAAACCGCCAATTTATGAAACAAGCGATCGCTCTGGCTCAAGAAAACGTTCGCTCAGGAAAAGGCGGACCATTTGGCGCGATCATTGTTAAAGAAGGCAAAATTATTGCCCAAGGACAGAATCAGGTAACTTCAACTAACGATCCGACAGCCCATGCAGAAGTCGTAGCTATCCGTAAAGCTTGTCAAATTTTAGAAACTTTTCAGTTGCAAGGGTGTGAACTCTATACTAGCTGTGAACCTTGCCCTATGTGCCTTGGAGCTATTTACTGGGCAAGATTGGACAAAGTTTACTATGCCAATACTAAAATGGATGCTGCAAAGATTGGATTTGACGACCAGTTCATCTACGATGAATTAGAATTACCACTCGCTCAACGTCATCTACCGATGATTCAACTAATGCAGCAAGAAGCCTGGAATGCTTTTCAGGAGTGGGTAGAGAAGACCGATAAAGTAGAGTATTGAAACAATCAAAAATCACCACAACTATCCAGCATTAAAATAAAGGTAAAGGTTGTATATTTTAGTTTGAAGCAAATAAATAAGGATAACAATTAGCAACCTCCAAAAAATCGTGACTCTACCAACTTGGAGGCAAAAAAAATGACTGATAAACTTGGGCAAATCAAGGATACAGTGGATGATGCTCGCTCTGGAAGGCTCATTTTCATTTCCCACTGCCTTCTTAATCAGAATGCTTGTGTGCGTGGTCTTGCCAGTCAACCAGCAGCTATCAGAGAACTGATTGACTTAATACTCGATAACGATGTAGCGATCTATCAAATGCCCTGTCCTGAAGTGACCTACTACGGCTCGATGCGTTGGGGACAAGTTAAGAAACAGTATGCTAGTCCCATGTTCCGCAAACATTGCCGTAATATAGCAGAACAATTGTGCGATCAAGTTCAGACTTATCGGGATAACGATCATGAGGTTATTGGCTTTGTGATGAGAGATGGTAGTCCTACTTGTGGCTTACTGCGTTCTGCGGTTGAAGCAGATGAAAATCAAGTTTGGGGTGGCATGGTCTGGAATGCTAGTCCTTTACAACGCTTTGGTGAAACTAAAGGAGTCTTTACTGAAGAACTTCAAGCAGAAGTGGAACGACGCGGAATGAAGGATATTCTTTTTTTAAGCTTGCCTGAAGTTGCCGAAGCAGGTTCTTTCTCAGATCGACTTGCAGAAATCAAGAAAGTAATAACCAAAAAGCCTCAACAGCAGTTAGCCAGTGTTTGAAGCAAGAAAGCTAAAACTTGCTGTCATCGTTAGGATTATTGCCTTGTAAGAGAGGAAAATATCATGCTGAATATGATTATAATGGAGGTTTCCAGGGAAGACCTCGTTAACGTAGCATTGGGGAAAAAAAATGCCGATTTAGTGATCAAAAATGGGCAACTCATCGATGTCTTTAGCGGTGAAATTCGTCCAGCAGATGTAGCTATTAAGGGGGAACGGATTGCTTTTGTGGGAGAAGCTGACCATACTATTGGGGAAAAAACAACGGTCATTGATGCCACGGGGTACTTCCTGTCTCCTGGTTTGATGGATGCTCATGTTCATATCGAAGCCAGCATGGTCACACCGACAGAGTTTGCTCGTGTCGTATTGCCTAGGGGAAATACCTCTGTCAACTGGGAAACACTCTGGACTGCTAATGTTCTAGGAGTCGAAGGGATAAAGCTTCTACTAGAAGAATGCAATCGCACTCCCTTAAAATTTTTTGCTACTGCTGCGGAGGGAGTTCCTTGTGCTTCTACCGATCTCATTACCTCTGCCCAAGAGTTTTCTCTAGATGACCTGGGAAGAATGTTGGAATGGGAGAAAATTGTCGGTTTGGGAGAAGTGGTTTTATTCAATGAAGTTTTGAAAAACGACCCCAAGGTACATCAGCAAATCGAGCTTGCTCTTAAAAGAGGCAAAACAGTTGATGGCAGTTCCCCAGGGTTTAAGGGAAAAAATCTCAATGCTTATGTAGCAGCAGGTATCCAATCCGATCATGAGGCAATTACTCTAGATGAAGCTATAGAAAGAATCAGACTAGGAATGCGCTTGGTAATCCGAGAAGGATCGAGTATGCGAAACTTGACTGAACTAATAAAAGTTATCGCCGAAAAAAAACTGAACTCCCGCCGTTGTTGCTTTTGTGTAGACGATAAAGATATTCGCGAAATAGCCCAAGAAGGATTAATTGATGATTTGGTGAGGAAAGCTATCAAAGCGGGGGTTGATCCTGTAGTTGCCATTCAAATGGCTTCTCTCAATCCCGCAGAATATTTCGGAGTTGATCGCGATCTCGGTGGCATTGCCCCAGGAAGAATAGCTGACATCCTGCTCATTAACGATCTGGAAAATTTTTCAGTACAAACAGTAATTGTGAATGGAAAAATTATCGCCCAGTCAGGAAAGTTAGTTACTGAAATTACTCCGACAACTTATCCTAACTGGATGGTAAACACTGTAAGGCTCAAAAGAGCAGTCACCCCCGATGATTTTATCTTGAAAACTGACAGAGAACAGAAAACCCAGGTTCATGTTCTAAAAGTGTTCCGAGAACAAATTATCAGTGTAGAGGAAACCGAAACCCTTACAGTTAAGGATGGGGAAATTCTGCCAGATCCCACTAAAGATATTTTGAAAATAGCAGTAATTGAAAGACATGGTAAAACAGCACCCAATATTGCCCAAGGATTTGTGAGAGGTTTTGGTCTAAAGGAAGGAGCGATCGCATCAAGTATTTCTCCTGATATTCATCATATTGTAGTGGTGGGAATTAATAATATTGACATGGCAAAAGCTGTAAATCGCTTAGTCGAAATCCAAGGAGGAATCGCAATTTGTAATAAGGGTGAAATCCTAGCTGATTTATGCTTGCCTGTTGGGGGTTTGATGAATCCAGACCCCTATGAAAAAGCGATCGCTGATTTAGAAATACTGAGTAATGTAGCCCAAAAAATCGGCTGTGATTTACCATCTCCTTTCATGACGCTCGCTTTCTCAGCTTGTCCAACCCTGACAGAATTCAAACTCTCAGATAAAGGACTGATTGATATTTGTGCTGGTAAACTGGTTGGACTGGAAGTTGAATGATGGATTAACCTAACCCGCATTTCTCAGTCAGGATGAGTTGTCAAGGGGGTAACAATTATAAGCATTCGTCAGATGAAAATAAAGATTAAAAAGCGAGTAGATCTTTTTTCTTTCACAAGTTCCTCAAATCTTGTTTATAAACTCAAGATAGAGTGAGCTTATCATCACCCCATGAGGCGGATAAGAGGAGGGGATAAATGAATTTAACCATTCAGGTACAAATTATTGCCCTATGGGCAGTCTTGCTTTTTGGCACCATCTTTCACACTCAACTTGCTTTGATGCCACTTTTGTATGGTGAAAGTGTCGCCATCCCTCGTTACCAAGGAAAAACACCTGTATCCCATCTCTGGTGGATGTTGGGCTTTTTTGTCTTGCCCATGATTGCTATAGTTGCCACTGCTTTAAATGCCTCACCACTATACAGGACAATTCATTTTGGCTTAACCGTGTTTTATACTGTAATGAATTTTCTTCATGTCGCTCTAGATTTGAGGGTGAAACCAGTTGAATGGTATCAGATAGCCTTGGTCACTATTTTGTTCATCAACGGTATTGTCTTGAATGTCATTGCTTTTCAATGGATGCAATATTACTAAAATTATCGCGCGAGTGGGTTACACCAGTTCATAAAATGGTGTACAATGACTTCATGAAAGTTAGACGTGCCTACAAATATAGATTTTACCCTAACCAACAACAGCGCATTCAATTGGCGCAAACTTTTGGTTCGTGCAGGTTTGTCTATAATTGGGCTTTGAGACTTCGTACTGATGCTTACTACCAGCATCAACAAAAGATGTCTTACAAAGAAACGTCTAATCAACTAACGAACTTAAAAAAGAATCCTGACTTTAGCTGGCTAAAAGATGTAACTGCTGTTCCACTGCAACAAGCATTACGGCATCTAAATACAGCTTTTCTCAACTTCTTTTCTGGTCGAGCTAAATATCCTAAGTTCAAAAAGAAACGAAACAAACAATCCGCCACCTACGCCAGTAACGCTTTTAAGTGGGACGGAGAAAAGCTAACTTTAGCTAAAATGAAATCTCCGCTACTAATTAGATGGCATCGTCATTTTACGGGAGTTCCTACCACAGTTACAGTTAGCAAGGACTCAGCTAACAGGTATTTTGTCTCGTTTTCGGTAGAAGAAGAGATTGAGCAATTACCCGAAAATGATGAACAACTCCTAAAGGATACCGCTTCACATATAGCAATTGACTTGGGAATCAAAGATGTAATTGTATCTTCAAAAGGATTGAGTTCTGGTAATCCAAAACACTATCGGAAATACGAAAAGAAATTAGCCAAACTACAAAAGCGTTTAGCTAAGAAACAAAAAGGCTCAAAAAACCGAGACAAAGCAAGATTAAAGGTAGCAAAATTACACGCTAAAATTGCCGATTGTCGAAGAGATTTTCTTCATAAGTTAACGATTCAATTGATACGCGAGAACCAAGTTGTAATTACGGAATCTTTAGCTGTTAAGAATATGATTAAGAATCACAAGTTGGCTAAAGCAATTGCTGATGCTAGTTGGGGAGAACTAATTAGACAACTAGACTATAAAGCTAGTTGGTACGGAAGAGTATTAGTACAAGTTGACCGCTTTTTCCCGTCATCAAAGCGATGTCATGCTTGCGGTCATGTATTAGACAAGCTTCCATTAGAAATTAGGGAGTGGGATTGTGTTTGTGGTTCCCATAATTTGCGCGACTATAATGCAGCGTTAAATCTCTTAGCCGTCGGACGGACGGTTTTAGCCTATGGAGATACCTCTGTCGGGGATACAGCTATTGCTGTGTCTAGTCAAGTATCGTCGAAGTAGGAAGCCCACACGCCTTTTAGGCTGTGGGTGTGTCACTAAACAAGGCAATATGAATAAACAATTACGTCTTTTTGTGGGGGGATTTCCGAGCCAATCTACTCAAGAACAACTCAACAAAGAGGCTAAAAACTTGTCCCAAAAGCTGCAAACTGAAGTGCGACTGTTAGCACCTGAAGTATTACACCTAACGTTCAAATTTATCGGCAACGTAGATGAAACTCAGTTGAGCGATCTGACCGCAGCTTTTCACAAAGCAACAGATAATTTGCCCTCGGCATCACTCCGAATAAAGCAATTTAGGCTCTTTCCTTCTCGTCGTAAGCCAAGAGTTGTCGCTGCTGAAATTGAGCGATCGCCAGAACTTGACTGTATTTTTCAATTTTTCAATCGTGGCTTCAGGGATTTAGGCATAGCTGCTGACCGACGCTCATTTAATCCTCACATTACTGTGGCAAGAGCGCGACGTTGGCAGAAAGAAACTATCTCTACAGTTCCAGTTCAAATAGTTGAACCGATAACATCAGTTTCTCTTGTCCATTCACAACTGACCCCTGAAGGATCTAAGTACAATATTCTTTCGTCTGTAGCAGTTCCTAATAAAATCAATACTAAAAATACCTAGATTAGTAATCATTAATGATGCAAGAAAATTATCATTAATGATTGGCATTACAGAAAATCTCATTACGAGAAAATTAATTCTCTTCTCTGGTTCAGCCCAAGTAATTATCTATATAATAATTCTGCTGCACCACCCCAAAATGCATCCCCATTCCCATAACTCAACCTACTTCAGGAGTATCAAACTTAGCCTTACACTGATTTAGCCACCGACCAAACAACGTCATTAATAGCAACTTGGGTGCTCGATTAGGGAATTATAAAATATATCTGTATCCCAGCTAAATTAAACAATACAGGAGTAAATCATGGAACCAGTCGGATTTTGGGAATGGTTTGGCTTATTTTTACTTTTCTTGATTCCTGTAGTCAATATAATTGTTTTTTTGCTAGGTGCTTGTGGTGTGGGTAAGCGTAGTTTTGTAAACTATTGCCGTGCAGCTTTATTGTGGATGCTCATAGGGGTTGGAATAGTTTTGATCTACGGATTCCTATCAGGAGCTTTTGAATAGCAGACGAACATTTAAGAATCCCATAATTTATCTTTGATCTTGACATTCTTCTCAGATCTATGGGTATGAGCAACCTGCCTAGCTATCTTTAACTCAAATACTTGAGTTTAATATTATCGATAGATGAGCCTTGACGGAGATACTATTTTGAACAGATGTTCTTGGGTTAAAGATACACCTTTAGAAATTGCCTATCATGATCAAGAATGGGGTGTTCCCGTTACTGATGACCTGAAGCTGTTTGAGTTTTTAATTCTTGAAAGCGCACAAGCAGGTTTAAGTTGGAGTACAGTGCTTCGGAAACGAGAAAACTATCGTCAAGCTTTTGCTGGCTTTGACCCTCAACAAGTAGCCCGATTTGATGAACAGAAACAGCAGCAACTACTCCAAAATCCTGGCATTATTCGTAATAAACGTAAAGTAGCAGCAGCCATTACTAATGCTCAATTATTTCTTGAAACACAGGCTAAACATGGTAGTTTTGCTGCTTATATTTGGCAATTTGTTGATGGAAAACCGATTCAAAATCACTGGGCTACTATTGAACAAATCCCTGTAACTACTTCAGAATCTGACGCTATGAGCAAAGATTTGAAGAAAAAAGGATTTAAGTTTGTTGGTTCAACTATTTGCTATGCTTTCATGCAGGCAACAGGTATGGTTAATGACCATACAACTGATTGTTTTCGCTATGAAGTAATTAGCAAGTTTGACCATAACTTTCATTAACTCGTGCTTTCGGCAGGAACACTGAATTGAGTAATATAATTGCCAAAAATTTGATTGATTTTTTTTGAATCAAGTCCGAACTGTTCTAAAGAATAGCGATGAACTCCGTGTTTATATTGAGGATTTTGAAGAATATATTGTTTTAATTTTTCTTCTAAAGTTGTGTAAATTCATAACCAAAGTAACCATAAATTTTTTGGACTCTGTCTATAGGGTCTGATACTAGATCGAGATAATTCAAATCATATATTTGTGATTTGGGAATGGTTTGACGCATTTCTATTGACTTTTCCATCCCTTTAGTTAAGATATTTAAGTATTGTTCTCCAAGGGCTTTGAGATTTAAGTGTTCTGTATATATACTTCTCACTGAAGCAGACAAACTACACAAAGAAGGAAGAACTTTCTGGGGACTACGGTGATTCCAGATAATATGAGCATCAGGAAAAACAGTGATTAAACTCGATAGATAAAATAGATGAAATGGTGCTTTGAGAAGCCAACGCTTTTCTGACCATTTCCATGACAACAATTGTAGTTGTTGT
>JASJDF010000210.1 GCA_030065715.1 Xenococcaceae cyanobacterium MO_188.B19
CATAAATTAACAGCGATCGCAAAAGAAGAATTAGAACATTTTGAACAGGTTAATCAATGGCTAGAAAAAAAAGGAATTCCTTTAGCTCCTCTTAATTCTCCTCCTTATGGAGCTAAACTCAAAGCTCTAATTCGTCATCAAGAACCAGATCGACTATTAGACTCTTTGCTAATATCGGCTCTAATTGAAGCCCGTTCTCACGAAAGACTAGGTTTATTAGGAGAACATTGTCCTGATCCAGAACTAGCTAAATTTTATCGCGGTTTGATGGCATCAGAAGCCCGTCATTATGGAATTTATTGGGTTTTGGCTACTACTTACAGCGATCGCGATACAGCTCAAAGTCGTTTAGCAGAATTATCAGCTCAAGAAAGTGAAATTCTCTCTAATACTTATCATGAGCCAAGGATACATAGTTAATTAGTGGTTGGTGGTTAGTTAGTAGTTAGTAGTTAGTAGTTAGTAGTTAGTAATGAGGAACAATCAACGATGAACGATCAACGATGAACCAATTTTATCAAGATTTCTTAATTCGAGATTGGCAAAAACGCGATCGTGATTTAGCAGCCAATGTAATTCGTCAAGTTTTGGTGGAGTATGGTTTACCTTGGCAGCCAGACGAGGCAGATTGGGATGTAATTAAGGTAGAATCTGCCTATTTAAAGCCAGGAGGAGAATTTTGGGTGGTAGAAACTCAAGATACAATAGTAGGTACTGCTGCTTACTACCCCATAGAGAAAGGTAATAAAGCTGTAGAAATTCGTAAGATGTACTTATTACCTCAAGTAAGGGGAAAAGGATTAGGCAAATATTTATTACAGCAGTTGGAAACAAAAATTGAGAGTAGAGGTTTTAAAGAAATTTGGCTCGAAACAGCTTCTGTGCTCACTGAAGCGGTATCTTTATATAAAAAATACGGTTATAAAACTGCCACAGAAGTAGAAACCACCAGATGTGACCTGGCGTACATTAAAAAAATTTAATAATAGTTGATTATGAGTAGCGGACATCCCAGAAAATCCACCCTTGAAGAATTCAAAATTTTATTAACATTAATAGCAATTTTTTGGTTGGTAGAAATTGTTGATTTTGCGATCTTTCAAGAAGGACTAGATAATTTCGGTATTGAACCTCGTACCATTATGGGTTTGCGGGGAATTTTATTTGCACCTTTTTTACACGGTGGATTCCCTCACCTGATCGCTAATACTATCCCTTTTATCACTTTAGGATGGTTAACAATGATTCAGGAGACCAGCGATTTTTATATTGTTTCCATTGTGAGTGCAATTATAGGAGGCTTAGGAGTTTGGTTACTGGGAAAACCCGACTCGGTACATATTGGTGCTAGTATTCTGATTTATGGCTATTTGGGATTTTTACTATTAAGAGGTTGGTTTCAAAAGAATTTACCCTCTATATTCCTTTCAGGAACCGTATTTTTTCTCTACGGAAGTTTGATTTTCGGAATTTTTCCTTCTCGCGTTGGGGTTTCTTGGGAAGGGCATCTATTTGGTTTTATTGGTGGTGCGATTGCTGCTTGGGCAATCGCCAGAGAGAAAAAGTTTTATGGTTAGATGGAATTTATCCATTTCCACAAAACTCACTTTACAAGATAGGCATTGTGTTATTGGGGATGAGCTTATCTAAAATGGGTTGGTTACTCAAACAAAGCCAATGACAACTAAACAAGTCTAGATGTCGAGTTCTAAGACTAGCAAGGGCTGGTGCTGCGGGAAAGGGCCAGAGGCGGTCAAAAACAATCTCTCCACTGTACAAACTGAATTGTACTAGATAAACCGAGGGAGGAGCTGATAGGTGATCTAATAAGTCTGATGCCAAACGATGGAGGGATTGACGATGTTTTTTGGGAAATTCTATGGGTTGCTCATAGGAGTTAGGCATTTCTCCTTCTCCAATAATTTCGCCATAGATAATATCTCGGTTATTAACTATGACTGGTAGCCAAAGATGACCTAGCCAAGAGTCTCCGACGCTAGTTTTAATCCCCAGATTTCTTTCTACCCAGCGTCTTCTAGCTGGAACATCTCTACAGGCTTGATAGATGGTTTTGGCAGGAAAATTAAAATATTCAGGCAATTGAATAGTCAGGGGGCAATAGATGGTGGGAGGTTGATAACCATTAGACTTATGAATTTTAGACCATAAAGCACCAACTGAAGTCGTTTCTACTATAGTTTCAGCAGAACAGTTACTTATACCTTGTTTAAGGGCTTGCACCATTCTGGAAATCACAGGTGAGGCAGCAGTTACTTGTCCTTGCTCATTAACTTCCGCGTTAACAATGATTAAAACTTTTTCCATTCCCCTTGTAAATTGTGAGACGTTAATATCTATTTCTTTGTCCTAGCAGTGTTTTGCTCCCCTTCGGGACTAATATTTTTCAAGTACCAATAAATCAGTATTTATTACTATCTAGTACAGATAATAAATGTCTTAGTTCTACTTCTATCATTATGACAGAGGTTATTTCGCAGAGCGATAGTCATAATAAAAGTTAGTTTAATTAGTCTAATTTCATGAGCTATAGTACCTCTTACTACATTCTAGCAATGTGCTAATCAATAGTAAAAGATTATTTGGGATGATTAGTCATTCAGATGCTGGATTTTGCTTTACTTGACCAGGATTAATATAACATTACTGGCTAATTGCAAATTTTTAGCAAGATTATGACAATTTGGGTAAAAGTTTTTGTTAGCTTTACATAATAGTAAACCATTAGTTTTGAGGACAATGAGTTATGTAACCAGGGTTAAATCCTAACTCAAAACCGATCGCACTACTCTAAATTAATAATTTTTTAAACAATTGATTGATGGATTTACTAGAATATCAAGCTAAAGAACTCTTTTCCAGAATCGGAATACCTGTTTTACCGTCCCAAACTATCAAAGAACCAAGAGAACTCAAACAATTACAAATTCCTTATCCTGTAGTGTTAAAGTCTCAAGTGAGGACTGGTGGTAGGGGAAGAGCAGGAGGAATTAAGTTTGTTGGAAATACAATTGATGCGATCGCAGCAGCTCGAACTATCTTTAATTTGTCTATTTTGGGAGAATATCCCGAAGTTATACTCGCAGAATCCCAATATGATGCTCAAGAAGAATTGTTCCTTGCTATTGTTTTAGATTATAAACTTAAGCTTCCTGTTTTATTGGGCTCGGCTAAAGGTGGAATAAACATACCCCTATTATTAGATAATCTGCAACAAGTGGTAGTAGCTACGGAATTTTCTCCTTTTTATGCTCGTCGTTTAGTCTCCAGAATGGGACTTTCAGGAGAATTAATTCAGTCTGTTAGTGACATAGTGGTTAAAATGTATCGACTATTTCAAAAAACAGATTTAGACTTTGTGGAAATCAACCCTCTAGGAGTTAATGCTCAGGGTAAACTCATGGCTTTAGATGGAAAAATCAAAATTAATAGCTATGCTTTGGTTAGACATCCAGAAATTTATTCTTTGAATGCTCTTACTGATGTATCTTTAGCCTCTAGAGAACAACTCAATCTTAATTATCGTTCCAAGTTTCAATTACAGTGGCAAGATTGGCAAGATGAAAAAGGTAAGATTGCTATCGTAGCTAATAACTCAGACTTAATAACATTGTGTTGGGATTTGATTCGTCAGAAAAAAGAAAAACCTGGCTGTGGTGTTGTTGTTCCTTGGGTTGAGAACATAGAGGAATCTGGAAACTTGGCAAACTGGTGTGAGAAATTAGAAGAAGCTTTGGAGGCTTTACAAGATGTCAAGAGATTGAAAGTAATAATCATTAATGTTTGGGCATCTTCTCAGGTTAATGAGAAAATTGCCCAGAAGATTTTAGAGTATTATTTACCTGAAAAAGAAAAACCCCTCAATCAAGACGATAGCGAGCGATCGCTAGTAGTCAACGGCTCGGTTTTTCCTTCCCAACGTCAAACCAGAAATAAATCTACTGCTGATAAAGAATTATCTTCGGGAATTAAAATTGTGATTCGTTTGGCTGATGAGAATATTATCCGCTTTAGTAAACAATCTGATTCAAAATTGCTTTCTTGGACAAGTAATCTCGAAGATGCAGTAACCCAAGCCATCTCTTTGGTTAAGATCAAAAATTGATCAATGTTAAATGTTGTTATGAATTGGATACTTACTGAGCCTGTCATCATACAAGGAATTACTGAACCAGGAGTAGCTACATATGTAGCGAAAATGAAAGCTTATGGCACCAAGATTATCGCAGGAGTAGCGACCCGTCAACAGGAGCAAGCCATAGAAGAGATTCCTGTGTTTAATTTAGTAGAAGATATTACAGAACAATTGGGAGAAGTTAAAACCAGTATAATTTTTGTCCCTCCCAATATGGTGTTAGACGCAGCCAGAGAAGCGATCTCAAGTGGATTACGTCATCTAATTATCGCCACTAGGGGAGTTCCCGCTTTAGATATGATTCATCTTTTACAAGAAATACCAGAAGATGTATTGATCTTGGGTTCGGGAAGCAGTGGTATTGTGGTACCAAAAAAAGCTTCCTTGGGTACATTCCAATCAGAACACTTTACATCTGGTTCTGTGGGATTAATCAGTTGTAGTGAATTTTTGACTTATGAAGTAGCCTGGGAGTTAAATAACCAGGGAATTGGACAGTCAGTAGTAGTCGATTTAGGAAATGAGCCGATTTTAGGCTCAAATTTATCCCAATGGTTAACTTTTTTGGATCAAGATCCAGAGACAGAGGTGATTGTTTTAATTCAACAAGTCAAAGATATTGAAAAATTTGCCCCATATTTAATGGAAGCTAAAATTAGCAAACCAATTGTGACTTATATTGCAGGATTATACACACCCCAAGAAAGAGTGTTTCAAGAGGCAACTGCTATCGTTACAAATTATCTTACTGGATCTATTAGAGCCCAAAATAATAATAAAAAGATTCTAAGTCTGATCAAAAAATCAGGAGTTAAGGTGGCAGAAACTCCATCACAAGTTTGTAAGTTCATTGTTAATTGTTGATGGTTAGTAGTTAGTGGTTCATGGTTCATCGTTCATCGAATAACTCCCCCTTGTCTCCCTTGTCTCCCCAGCTCCCCCTCTATTCTTCTACCTCCTCTTCTACCTCAACTTTTATTGGTGACATTAAGGGATGAAAAGGCTGATGCAAACTGATTAATTGTGCCAGAGTTTTCTTGAGTTGAGTACGAGGAACAATTTCATCTACAAAACCATGTTGCAATAAATATTCGGAAGTTTGGAATCCTTCAGGTAGTTTTTCTCGTAAGGTTTGTTCAATAACTCTTCTACCAGCAAAACCAATAGTGGCTTTAGGTTCAGCTAAAATAATATCCCCTAACATGGCAAAACTCGCTGTAACTCCTCCTGTAGTAGGATGGGTTAGGACAGGAATGTATAAGAGTTTATTAGCTTGATGATGATGGAGTGCGCCAGATATTTTCGCCATTTGCATCAAACTCAACATTCCTTCTTGCATTCTGGCTCCACCAGAAGCGCAAATGATGATGACTGGTATTTTGTCATTGGTAGCGTGTTCGATGAGCCTACAGAGTCTTTCTCCTACCACAGAACCCATACTACCCCCCATAAAACGGAAGTCCATCACCCCTAAAGCTACGGGTAATCCGTCTAGTAATCCTGTTCCAGTAATTACTGCATCAGTTAACCCTGTTTTATTTTGATAGTCTTTGAGGCGATCGCGATAAGCTTTGCGATCTCGAAATTCTAAGGGGTCAGTAGGTTCAATATCTGTGGCAATAGGCTGCCAAGTTTTAGGATCGATTAATTGAGTAATTCTTTCATCACTATCAACACGAGCATGATGACCACATTCAGGACAAACTAGTTGATTGGCTTTTAGATCTTTGGTATATGCTACTGAACCACAGGCTTGACATTTTGACCACAATCCATCAGCAATTTCTCTCTCTTGTTGCTTTTGAATTGGGGGTTCAGTTTTTCTGATATTGGCAAACCAATCAAATAAGGTGGACATATTGATTTATCGTTATAGTTTTTTGTAAAGATAATTGATTAATCTTCTTAGTTTAATCCAATTCACCATTCTATAACATTTATGATTTAACCTTGAATTGGCAGAAGCCTTTGATTTGCTGCTACGATCTTTCTATAGTTTTGGTTTCTTCTTGTGTTTGGGATATCTATCATGACTAGCTACGCGATCGATCTTAAGCCTTTAGTAAAACATATCTCTGATAGTGATTTCGAGCGTTTATGTGCTAAAAATCCCGATCTCAAATTTGAAACTGATGCAAATGGTAATTTAATTGTTATGTCTCCCACGGGAACTCTTACTGGGTCAAAAAATGGCGATCTATTTGCTCAAATTTGGAACTGGAATCGTCAATATAAGTTAGGAAAAGTTTTTGATTCTTCCACTGGATTTAAACTCTCGAATAATTCTGTTCGCTCTCCTGATGTGAGTTGGATGGCTCTTACCAAGTGGGATAGTTTAACAGACAAACAAAAGCGAGGCTTTGCGCCTATCGATCCTGATTTTGTTCTTGAGTTAATGTCTCCTGCCGATGACTTATTGACTGTACAGAAGAAAATGATGGAATATATCAGTTGCGATATCAAATTGGGTTGGTTAATTAATCCTGATGATAAACAGATTGAGATTTATCGCTTTGGGCAAGATAAGGAAGTTTTGAATAATCCTTCTACTTTGTCAGGAGAAGACATAATGCCGAAGCTAATAGTCGATTTATCTGATATTTGGCAATGACACTATACTTAAAGCTGGTATCTTAAAGCATGTTGTATTACGATAAAAATACGTTCCAGTGAAAATTATTCATGGAAAAACTCCTTTTTTGTTTTTGTTTCAAAGCCTTCCTGCGGGGTTTTTTGTTATGGATGAAAACAAGCAAGGGGTTTGATCCTTCGGTTGAATTACGAAGGCTCTCAACTGCGTTTATTGTAGAAGATTAGGGCGAAAATTCTTGCAGGATTATTTTACTTCCGTCAAAAGTAATCTTCTGATTGCCTACAGTCGCGATCGCGTTTAACCCTGTACCTTCAATTGATATTGAGGAGACAGTGTCTTGTTGTACTGTCATAACTACGAAAAAATCATTGACACCCACAGCACTTATTAAACCTCCCGTTTCGGTTTCTGAATAAGATATTTGCACTCCTTGAGGAGAAATAAATGTCCCTTTCATGGTTGCACCAGAAGGGGTGCTAATAGTAAAAGTAGAGTCTTTAATTGTGACTGTTCCAGAAACATTTAAGACCCAGGTTTTAGGCTGAAAATCTTTAGTTTCGGTAAGTTTGAAGCGATCAACTACGGCAAATAAACCTGGTGCGCCAGAAGTTTGGCTGTAATCGACAGCAAAAGAGCGCAGCCACTTACCTTGATTGAGACTTACAATTCCCGAACCATCAGTAGCAATTTTAGCGTAGGTTTGTTTACTCCCCTTATTAGTAGAGTAGGGAGTAATTACAATATTTTCACGTTGGGGTTTTCCTTTGCTTTTTCCTGCGATCGCAAAACGTTCTCCCAAACCCCAAATCCGAAAGCTACCAGCGTCAGCAAATGACCACGAACCTCCAAGATGCTGAGTTTTGAGATAGATAGTAGCTACTAAATCATTTCGATCTTGCCACTGATTCCGAAAGGAGTAAAAACCTTTTTGCTTATCTATTAAAATGTTCGTTGAAAATAATGTTTCAGGATTTTGCAATGTAATATCATCCCGATAGCCTACGAGAGCAAAAATAGCTTCATAGGGTAACAATTTACCAATTCCAAAACTCCTATCCCCATTCAAGCCCAAAGTGCGGTCATAAAATGCCATCACTCCTGGTAAAAATTCATCATCGACAATAGGTAAACCTACAGGAAACAGGGAGTAATTAGCTCTTAAACGATGCCTACCATAGGTAGGAGCAGCAAAACTATTATCCGTTAATACCGATCGCAAAATATAGCTAGGAAGCATCCATTTTGTTTTATCGGGAGCTAAATCTACCCCCAACACATTACGATAAGCCTGAATAAAAGGCATTATAGTTAATACCCAAGGTTCGGTAGTATATAAATCCCCTTCTGTACCAAAAGCGCGATCGCCAATTGCCCAATTTAGATAGCGAATTACCCCTCTTTCCGAAATTTTAGTCAATCGCCAAGCTTCATCTGAATTAGGAAAAAACTCATGATTGGGTAAATACTCTTCTGGTTCATAGAGAACTGCTAAAGCTGCTAAACCCGATGCGCCTCTAGCCCTAGCATACCAATTACTCCAAGGGTTATTATTCCAACCCCTTCTTGGGGTATCACCCTTGGTTAGCTTCACCGCTTGATTACCCAACCAGCGAGTTATCTTACTTCTTTGAGCCTCATCCCACATGGGATAACAAAGATCGTAAGCCATTGCTACCCCTGCCACAATGGGAGCATGTTCTAAAAATCTTTTTCCTGGCTGTTTCAGAGATTGTTCCACGATTTCCCAAGCTATTGCTGCGGATTCTGGCTCATTTCTAAGTAAAGAAAGAAAACAATGTCCTGCTGCATGATAACCGCCATTAGGAGCATAAGCCTCATAGTATATTTTTGCTTTCAGAGCCTCCTCTAAACGGGAAATAATTACCTTTCCGTACGGGGTTTGCGCCTTTTTTCTGAGTAAAGGAAGTTCTTGCTTCCGAAAAATCAGACGAGGATGTTCTTGAGGTTGAATTGGTTGATGATTATCTAAAACAGTAGATTGGAGCTTGCTTTTATTTCCTGTAACTTTTCCTGCTAATTGGCGTTTTTGATATTCCCCCACATAGCTACCAATCAATTGACCTTGGTAAGGAATAATCTCTAAATTGTAATAGGCTGGTTCTAACTGAGGATTACCAGGATGGGAGCGAACCTGAAGCTGCACTGCTAAATTCCAAGCCCTATCCGTAGATGTAATAGTTATTTCCCCTTGATGTTCCACATCCTTATTAAAACGAGGTGCATAACCCCAAATTTCACTATCACATTTACCAGCATGGCAAACCAAATCCAGAGTCATATCCTGATAAACAGGTTTTTCATCCCATAATTTCCAAATTCCATGACGTAGATTTAATCTAATATTGCCATCCAAAACTTGAGAATCAAGTT
>JASJDF010000211.1 GCA_030065715.1 Xenococcaceae cyanobacterium MO_188.B19
CAAAGTATACTTTTAGTTTAAAGCGTAGAATTAGCTTAAACCTTTCTGAATTGACCGATAGGGAATGACCGAAGGGAATACTTTAGTGCCTTTAGGGCTAAATTCTGCATTCTAAATTCCCATAAGCAGGAAGCGATGAAAAATTGAAGTCTAGTTAACAAAAAAAAGCCTCAGTCTTCCTAAATAAGGGATCAAGGAATCACTGAAGCTATATTTGGTAAGTTTTAAAGATACTTTTCTAAGGTATTTGCCAAAGTAGTTTTTGGTACTGCTCCCACTACCATATCAACTCTCTGACCACCTTTAAAAATCATCAGAGTGGGGATGCTTCTGATGCCGTATTGGCTGGCAACTTGAGGATTTTCATCTGTATTGAGTTTAACTACTTTAACTTGTCCTTCGTATTGTTCTGCTATTTCCTCTACAACAGGAGCAACCATACGACAAGGACCACACCAAGGAGCCCAGAAGTCCACTAAAACTGGAACATCCGATTCTAAAACATCGCCTTGAAAACTAGAGTCTGTAACTGGTGAGGCTGAAGACATGCCTGTATTCCTTAATATTGATCGAATTTCCTTTCAATAATATCAAGATTCTACCATAGTAAAAACCTATCTTAGAAAATTGAATTTCTAGCTAAGTTTAATGTAAGACAATAAACTTCCGTATTTATTCGGTAAATCTTGCATTATTACCTAGAGCAAAAAAGAGAAAACCGCCCTCGTCATACTTGGGCGGAGTGTGGTGTGAGGAGTGAACGGAAACTTTATGTCTCCGCCTTCTCTATTCTAGATATACTATTGTCTTTTTGCCAGGGGTTTTTCTGGGATTTTATTGAAACCCAATGTTTTTGCTGACAAAAGTTGTATTTACTAAGTAAAAATACACAAAAATACACTAGACAGTTAAGTAATGTTACAAAAATAACCCAACTAAATTATCCCTAAATTTTGTTTAATTAATATTTGTACCATCTTTAATTTTGCTCTGAGATGATTCAAGGTGAGAGAACGCGTCTTGAAGAGCAGGAAGTCTGGTACCAAATCGATTATGGGGTGGAATAAATTTTAACAACTTCATTTTTTGCAATCTTTCTTTAACTCTTCCTCTTGCCCCAACTATATACACTTCATGTTTTTGTCCATAAGCATCTTTGACCATATTTTCAATTGCCAAAGATGCAGTGACACCCAATAAAGGTACATCACTAAAGTCTAAAATTAAAATCTCATAATTAGTAATAATTCCCATTCTTTGAGAAATTGTTTTAGCAGCACCAAAACTCATAGGACCACCGAGACTAAATAATAAAATTTTGCCTTTAGCTTGTTTGAGAATATGTTTTTCTTCTATAGCTAAATCTGGATCATCATCATCAGGATGAGTAATAGCTTTTACACGATTGCTTTGAATATCGCTTAAACTTTTAATAGTTAGTAAATTAGCAAAAAATACTCCTACAGCTACGGCAATAATTAAATCGACAAATACAGTCAAAAACAGCACAATATACATTAATCCTGTAGCTTTGAGGGAGATGTAATGAGCCCTTTTCAAAAAACTCCAATCAATAATATCGATGCCTACTTTAATTAAAATTCCAGCCAAAACTGCGTGGGGGATATTTTCGGTTAATTCTCCAGCACCTAGCACTACAGTGAGTAAAACTAAAGCATGAACCATCCCAGAAATGGGAGTCTTACCGCCAGTTTTGACATTAATTACTGTCCGCATTGTAGCTCCCGCCCCAGGAAGACCTCCACATAAACCAGATAATAAATTGCCAATTCCTTGTCCAATTAATTCTCGGTCTGAATTGTGATTGGTACGAGTGATGTTATCAGCTACTAGGGAAGTGAGTAGGGAGTCTATAGAACCCAAAACAGCAAGCATTAAACCATAGCCAATTATGTCTCTAAATTGCTCTACATTAAATATGGGTAAATGTAACTTAGGTAGTCCTTTTGGTATTTCTCCAATTAAAGCTAAATTGCTATCAGGTAAAAAGTAGAAAGCAATTAGAGTTCCCACAATTAAAGCTAGTAAAGGGGAAGGGATCAAGAGAGTTACAGCAGCAGGAGTGGCAAAAACAATGATTAAAGTCAAAATACCTAAACCCGCAGCAGCAGGATCGATATTGGTAAAAAAAGTCGGAAAATTACCAACAGACTCTACTACATTAGCTGAGGCAGGATGTCCTAAAAAAGGACCAATTTGTAACAAGATAATAATTACACCAACGCCCGACATAAACCCTGAAATTACTGTATAGGGCATCAGAGTAATATATTTGCCCAAGCGCATTACTCCAAATAATATTTGAAATATTCCTCCTAACATAATGACGGTAAAAGCAACTGTAATACCGTCTTCTGAATTGGTCGCTAGACCTGAAAACACCGTAGCTATGACCACAGTCATGGGACCAGTTGGACCAGAAATTTGGGAAGGAGTACCGCCAAATAGAGCTGCAAAGAAACCGACTATTATAGCCCCATAAAGACCAGCGATCGCGCCTGCTCCAGAAGATACACCAAAAGCAAGAGCCAGAGGTAAAGCGACAACTGCTGCGGTTATGCCACCAAACAGATCGCCTCTGAGATTTCTAGAATGTAAACCATGAACCAGTTGCATAAAAATTAGATAACTGTTGAATTTACCAATAAGTAGTTAGACAAAATCGATCTTGATTATGAATTTGAAGATGTACAGTATATACCAGCAAAATTGGTAGTCAATTTATGAAAAAAATTAGACTAAAATTCATAATTTAGTTGCCAGCACTAGGCAATCAATGAAGTTTCTCATTAACTATACTGCTATCTGTTGTTCTAAATAAATAAAAATTTAGTTAATAAGATTGATTTTAATTTTTATGGCATTTTATTGAAAAAGGTACTAAAAATTAAGCAAAACTTCACATATTTTTAGCTAAAGTTTTAGGAACCCATAAAATCATGTTGAAGAGTTAGTTAAATACAAAAAAATAGTCATATTAACTATGAAACATCATAACATTTTCCATTAGGATGCACGATTGTCAAAATCTAACTTATAATTTTTACTATTTTTTCAACCTAAAGAAAAACTTTATTAAGTTTTTTAGCTACCCAATTTTGTTGATTGAAACTTTTTAAGTAATACATTAGTTATCTTGGGCTCAAAGTTTATCTAAAAATGTTTAATTTATCACATTAACATTTACGTATTTTCCCTGAAAATTAAGCCCTAATAGTCATTCGATTTCCCATCTATCAAAAATCTGGCATTCGCCTTTGTTTCTATGCTGAATTTTTATCTCTATGCTCCTAAAGTGTCCCTTTAAGTGTAGATTGTTGATGGAGTGATCAGTTCTGACCATAACTAGAACGAAGCTACAAAGTTTGTATTCCTTACACCATAAGTTGTTGAAGCTACCTTTAATTATCGAGAAATTTACAATTTGGGATCGATAAATTCTGTATTCATTTTGTCTTGCACTAAACTAAATACTCAAGCCAGTTGATTTTACTGATAAAATTTTTCTAGGCTAGACATTAAAAAATTTAAACTCTAACTCTTGTTTTTTGTCAGGTCTTTATATAGACTTTATGCTATAAACGCAATTTTAAAGATAGATTATAAACAATGGCGATAACCAACAAAATACACTTCAGGAATTTACAGGGCGATATCTTCGGCGGAATTACCGCTGCAGTTATCGCCTTACCAATGGCTCTAACTTTCGGTGTTGCTTCTGGTGCAGGAGCTTCTGCTGGCTTATGGGGAGCGATTTTAGTCGGTTTTTTTGCAGCTCTGTTTGGCGGTACTCCCACTCTAATTTCTGAACCAACAGGTCCCATGACCGTAGTTATGACCGCAGTAATAGCTGGTCTTACGGCTGCGGAAGGCACAGAAACAGGTCTGGCAATGGCATTTACCGTAGTCATGTTGGCGGGAATTTTTCAAATTCTTTTCGGGCTATTAAAACTAGGTAAATATGTTACTTTGATGCCCTATACCGTAATATCTGGTTTTATGTCGGGTATCGGTGTAATTTTAATTATTTTGCAAACCGCCCCATTTTTAGGACAAGCTAGTCCCAAGGGCGGAGTTATTGGGATAGTACAAAATTTGCCAACTTTGTTCGCAAATATTAATCCTCTCGAAACTTTCCTCGCTGGTTTAACTGTTGCGATTCTGTTTTTATATCCTTCCTTTTTAAAGAAATTTTTACCACCTCAGTTACTAGCATTAATAGTTGGAACTTTAATTTCTTTATTTTTGTTTGGTGATGCCGATATTCGTCGTATTGGCGAAATATCCGTTGGTTTGCCTAGCTTACAGATGCCAACTTTCACTATCGCTCAAGTGAACACCATGTTAGTTGATGGTTTGGTCTTGGGAATGCTTGGTTGTATTGATGCTTTATTGACTTCTTTGGTAGCAGACAGTTTGACTCGTACTGAACACAATTCCAACAAAGAATTAATCGGTCAAGGTGTAGGAAACTTAGTATCTGGTTTGTTTGGTGGTTTGGCTGGGGCAGGAGCTACTATGGGTACAGTGGTTAACATTCAGTCTGGTGGTAGGACTGCTGTTTCAGGTTTAACTCGTGCCTTAGTATTGCTTGTCGTAGTATTAGGTTTAAGTCAATATCTTACAGGTATTCCTAGTGCGGTTTTAGCAGGTATTGCACTCAAGGTAGGGATCGATATTGTTGACTGGGGCTTTATCAAACGTGCTCACAAGGTTTCGATCAAAGCAGCCCTGATTATGTATGGGGTGATCGCACTGACAGTTTTTGTAGATTTAATTGTTGCGGTAGGAGTTGGAGTATTTATCGCTAACATTCTTACTATCGAGCGTCTTTCCAGTCACAGAGCGGATAAAGTAAAAGCTGTTACTTATGATGATGAAGAAATAGATCTTAACCCAGAAGAAAAAGCAATATTAGAACAAGCTAATGGGAATGTACTTCTTTTTTATCTCAGTGGTCCAATGATCTTTGGTGTGGCGAAAGCTATTTCTCGCGAACACAATTTGATTAATGATTACCAAGCTTTAGTTTTCGATTTAACAGAAGTACCAATTTTAGGCGTTACCTCGGCTTTAGCTATAGAGAATGCTATTGAAGAAGCTGTAGAAAATGGTCGTCAAGTATTTTTAGTAGGGCTTACAGGTCAAGCAGAAAAACGTTTAAGAAAGTTGGGTATTATGGAGCAAGTTCCTGCTACCAATCTAAATAGCGATCGCACGGAAGCTTTGAAACAGGCTTTAAACTTTGTCCAAGGTCAATCTCAAGCTAATTCTTCAGGTTCAATTCGGACTGATAATTATGCCGATACAATCGATCCACAAGCTATTGGTTAATAGGGTAACAGACAATATAATTATCTTCTTAGTGTTAATTTAATGGTGCAAGCCATTAAATTTTTTTTTATGGAATCATTGTTAGTTCAAGCATCGCAGAATCCTTTAGTAGCTTTTACTTTGCTGCTAATGGTGATTCTAACTTTACCGCCTCTTTTTGAAAGATTAAAATTACCTGGGTTGGTAGGATTACTATTCGCTGGGATTGTTCTTGGCTCGAATGGATTGGGATTGCTAGATTCTGAAAGTGAATCCATAAAACTGTTAGCAGATATCGGTAAAATTTATCTGATGTTTGTGGCGGGTTTAGAGATCGATCTCGATGAGTTTCGGAAGAAAAAAGATCGATCTCTAGGTTTTGGGATAGCTACTTTTGTAATTCCTCTGGCTTTTGGGACAGTAATAGGTCAAATGTTTGGGATGGGGCTAAATGCTTCTGTATTAATGGGTTCGTTGTTGGCATCTCATACATTATTGGGTTATCCCATAGTGAATCGTTTGGGAGTGGTGAAAAATGAAGCTGTTACGGTAACTATTGGGGCGACTATTTTTACTGATATTGCAGCCTTACTGGTTTTAGCAATTTGCCTCGCAATTCATGGTGGGGAGTTTTCGGTTAGTACCCTGATTATTCAGTTAGTGATGTTGGGGGTTTATAGTGCAGTAGTTTTATTCGGTATCGATAAAGCGGGTAAAGAATACTTCCGTCGTACAGGGGATGAAGAAAGCAACCAGTTTATGTTTATTCTTTTGGTAGTCTTTCTGGCTTCTGTCACAGCCCAAATAATCAATGTGGATAAGATTGTGGGAGCATTTTTAGCAGGATTAGCGGTTAATGATGTAGTAGGAAGAAGTCCTGTAGAAGAAAAAGTTGTATTTATTGGTAGCACACTATTTATTCCCTGTTTCTTTGTGGATATGGGTCTATTACTCGATATTCCAGGTTTTATTAAAACTATAACTACGGAGCTTCCTCTGACTATCGTGGTATTGGGGGGTTTATTTGCTAGTAAATTTCTCGCAGCAGCGATCGCAAAATTAGTTTATCGCTATAGTTGGGATGAAGCAATGACTATGTGGTCATTATCTTTACCACAAGTAGCTGCAACCCTCGCTGCTGCTTTAGCTGCATTGAAAGCAGGATTGATCGGTAATTCTGTTTTTAATGTGGTGATTGTATTGATGTTAGTTACCTCGATTAGTGGTCCCATCTTAACGGCTCGTTTCGGACGCAAAATATCGGCTGATAACTTAGAACAAGATAGTTTTTTCAACTATTCCGATTCCAATTTACCCCCTTCAGGCTTTCTCTATGATGATATTGCTGCGGAATTAACCAAGCCTAAAGCCCAACGTATTACCAATTCTCCCCTATTTCGGATCGTTGTACCTGTAGCTAATCCTCGTACCGAAAGATTTTTAATTGAAATGTCCGCTTTAATTGCTAAACATGAGTCTGGGTTAGTTGTGCCACTATCCATTGCTAAAGCTCATGTTCACATGGATGACCCGAATTTGAAAAAGATTATTAAACGCAGTCGTAATAGATTAAAAACAGCTTTAAAAGTAGCAGAAGAGTTTTCAGTAGAAGCAAAACCGATTATTCGTATTGATGATGATGTAGTTCATGGCATTAGTCGCACCGCCAGAGAACAAAATGCGAGTTTGTTGGTGATGGGATGGAGTGACCCCAACAAATTGCGATCGCGTCTTTTTGGTAACATAATTGATAATATATTTTGGTCTTCCCATTGCCCAGTAGCAGTAATGCGCTTACTGGAAGAACCAATTAATATCCATCAAATTTTAGTACCAATCAAAAATATTACCTCTCAATCTATTCGTACGATCCGCTTTGCGCAACTATTTGCCGAAACTAACCAAGCTAATATTACTCTACTACATATCAGCGATCGCGCTTCTACTAAAGAAGAAATTTATCACTTTGAACAAGAATTAAATACCGTTGTAGAAAATCAAATCCAACCTGAAATTACGATTGATATTAAAGTCATCCAACAAGATGATATTGCAGGAGGGATTATTACCCAAGCTAATGACTATGACATGGTAGTGCTGCGTTTTACCCGTCGTCGTACTGCTGGTGGTTTGGCAGTGAGTGACGTTACCCATCGCGCGATTAATGATTTAAACTGTTCTGTGGTTTTGTATGGAGAACCTACTTCATTTAACATTTAGCATTTAACATTTAACATTTTTTTATTGTCAGAATTGTTTAAGTACCGTTAACCAAAAATCGCTACAATTCTTGTAGCATATATTATTCAGCAATTTACTGACTTTGGTATCAGGGGGTGACAAAGAGCATTACTCTGTAGTGAAACTGATTTTAACTACAGAGTAATTACAGCATCATAACGGTGAATAAAATACCAAATTAAATTAGTCTGATATGATTATTAATCTCTTTAGAAAGTGAAGGTGGTACGTATAGTCCCAATAATCAAGTCTTCATTATTGCTGTTGTTATCGGGAGAGCTGATCCAAATTATTCCAGGTGTTATGCCAATATTGTCATTGATTTGATATTGATAGAAAGCTTCAACATGAAAAGAAGTATCTTCATCATCACCGAGCGCGTCAATACTGGAATCTGTTACCCAAGGCTCCATCCCAACAAGTAATCCTGCTAGGTTTCCTTCTTTGCCTAAATCTGGTAAAGCTAAAGTTAAAGCCCATTGCCAAATGGTTTGAGTTCCTCGATCTATCTGTCCATTAAGAGAAGAAAGAGCCGTTACTTTTGATAAACTACCCCATGCACCCAAAACAATCCGATCATTTAATTCCCAAGAAGCCTGTAAACCATAGGAATCGGCTACAGTGGGCACTGCTTCCCCAAAGTTATCTTCAGTAAAGAATTGTAAGTTAGCCAAACTACTACCTGTTTCAGTGTCACTTTGATCCCGACTGTGGGTATAGGTTGCAGCTAAAGTTAAGCTTTCAATAGGATTAAAGGAAATTTGTCCAATAACTGTATAAGGCGCATTAAAAATCCCTCCATCATCACTAGGATCGTTAGCAGGAGAGGCTAAATAACCAGCACTTAGTTCGATTTTTTCACCAAAACGGTGGGTAATTCCTAAACCTGCATCTCCCGCAGGAAGATAGATAGGGCTACGAGTGCCAAAAGCAGATACTGCACCTGAACCACCATCCCCATCCAAAACGCTAATAGTACTAGCAATATCATCGGCTGCTGTTCCTGTAGCACCAACAATAATATCCGTATTGTCGCCGATACCAAAGGTATAGAACAACACTTCTAATGCCAGATCGTTATCCGCTGGTTCGGCAAAGGCGAGATCCCCTTGAAAAGTGCCTGTCTCGTCGGCAAAAGAGGGCGTATTTCCAGTAGAAAGACGAGTAAATAGCAAATCTTCGCCATTAAAGCTGGTTTCTAATTCTAATCTTACGCGATCGCCCAAAGTAACTTCAGTATCAGCATCTTCAGTATCATTATTTTTAGAACCAGCAAAGACACCACTCAAGCCGAAAATCACTTCTCCTGCCAGTTTGGTTGTGGTAGAGAACCGATGCTCTTCTAAGAATGCAATACGACTTTCTAGATTATCGATACGTCCCCCAATAGTAGCAAGTTCCGCTTCAAATTCCTGAACGAGACGATTAATAGTATCGATATCTTCCCTAATTATGGCTTCTGACGATGCAATCAAACGTTCGATTTGATTGAGACAGGAGTTTAAACCCGCAGCAAATTCATAACGGGATAAAGCTCTATTCCCACGATAGGTTTGATT
>JASJDF010000212.1 GCA_030065715.1 Xenococcaceae cyanobacterium MO_188.B19
CGTAATTTCAACATAATATTTATCCTTAATTATATTTCTAAATAAATTAATTCTCTTGATAACCAAGCTTCAATAATCTTAATAATTTGCTCATCTGCTACTTTTAAAGCTAGACTAAAGTTGTTCTTAAACCATTGTAAGAAAAACTCTTTAACTTGTTTCTTCGCGACTTCAAGAATCAGTGAAGTTTGATGTTCTGGATATAAACTGTTTATTGCTGGTTCTCCTATCTTTTCACAATATTTTTTTTGAATGATTTCTTTTTGAATTTTATTCAATTGCTTAACACCTTTTAATAAAATCTCCTGGAGTTTATTTTGATAATAAGTTCTTAACCAAAGTTTAATATAGTTTTTTTGCCATTTTTCAATTTCTTTTTGAAATATTGTTTTTAACTCTAACTCTATTTTTTGTATTTTATTCTCCTTTATGAAATCATTATTTAATTCTAGATTAATTTCTGATATCGTTTTATTCTCACCATATTTTAATTTAAGTATTATTTGATGTCGGTCATTTAATTGTTGAATACTTTTAATTAATAAAGAATCTAGAATATTGTTATTAGGTTTAGTAAATCTTGTTTGTAAAAAATTATTTAAATAACTTGACAAATTAAATTGTTTTTTTAGCAATTCTTTAAATTTAATCAACAAAGGCTTTTGTATATATTTAGCAATATAATGAGCAATTGTTCCCTGATTTATCTCTAGCCAATCTGCTAACTGTTGCTGACTAAAAATAGCTAAGTGACTAGAGTAGCATAAAGGCATAATTGCTTGTCGAATTTCTAAAGGAACTTTTCGATGAACAGAAGGAAGATTCTTCTCAATCTTTTTGATTTCTTCTTGTAAAATTACTTCAATTCCTAATAATGATTCTTCTGACTCAAAAGTAGAAGATAAAGAATTATCGATTACTTGCAAATTTTCATAATCCTTTGCCTCGAACGAAACTTCAATTTTTTTTCTATACTGTCGTAGCGATTTAATACAAATTTCCATCCATTCTTGAATTATTTCTGGTGTAGCTTCTAAAGCTGAAGCTACTTGTAAAGGCTGATTAGGCTGATTTTTTTGACTATTATAGTAATTTGACGTTTCCATGAAATCAGAATTATTTGGCTCTTGCCATCTACTTCTGCCATCATGGACTTGATAAATATGATTATTTTTATAAATTGCTACAAAATATTGCCAGGCAAATATATATTGTGAAATTCTGGGTTCTGTTACGCCATATTCTCCCAAGGCTTCTTTGAGTTTTTTGGCAAAATTATTCATCACTCTCATACTACTTGTATTTACATCACAAAGAATATGCCAATCCGATTCTAAATCTTCTAAATCATCTAGTTTTTCTCTAATAACATTGTTCAACACCCCAAGCATATAAGTCTTGAATGATGCTTGACTTTGATGTCGAGAATCATATTTCTTTAAGTATTTTTGAAATTTGTCAGCTTGAAAGAGAATTTCATTGGTAAAACTATAAAAATCTTCTGCCTTTACCTTATATAAGGGAATGTGACGACATTTTCGCCAAATTAAATAACAGCGAGCCTGATCTATATAAGCTACTAAATGCCAGTGCGCGAAACGCTTCTCTGGCTCTGATTGTGAATCGTCTAGTACTATCTGGCGAAAATATTCTATAAAATCAGTTTCTTCCCATTCTTGAGACAACTCAACTAATTTGTTGATTCGGTTTTGCAGTCTAGGTTGTACTAAGCCTCTAAATGGTGGATAACCTTTGTTATAACTAAAATCGTAAAATTGATAAAATTTATCTTTCATCTCTAATTGCCTAACTTCTGGAATATTAAAATTTTAATTAAAATAGTTGATTAAACAGATTGTCCCCTTGCTTATCAAATATGCTCTTTTTTATTTATTGGGGTCAAGTTTTTACGATTATGTATTTTAATCTGATTTTTTCTTCAATAATCTCTGCTTGTACTGGTTACTAACTTTTTTTATGTGATGTGAGATTATAGTTTTCGCTAACTTTGTAATTAAGTTAAAATCAAGATCCTATACGATCAACTGTAATATTCATCAAATTTCTAACCAAGCCTCATAAGATCACTTATCCTGATAGAATTTATTCAACCTGATTCTTCACCTTAAATCTAGCCTCGCTCAACTCCCAATAAAGCTGTTTTTCAATACTCTCAGATAAACCATAAGACAAATCTTGTTTCTGAGCTTCAAGTTCTACTTCCGATAAATGCTTGGACACAGATTCAGGAATTATCTCAGTTACAAATCGTTGCTTTGTTTCTTGGGCTATGTCTTTACCTAAAGCTTTAATTTTCTCTTCTTGCTGATTAATAACTTCTTCTATAGAGGGAATGGGCATTCCTAGATAATTAAGACAATTTGAGCAAGCATCACGAGCAATGATACAAACCAAGATATAGTAAACATTTGAGGCAATATTCCCCGAAATAGGAGTTTTGTCGAATTAGGACTTGAGTAGTAGTTGGGGGAAGTTTTCTTGACAAACTCGTGAATTGGCTCGAATTGTTTTTTTTAATTGTGTTACTAATGCACGAGGCTGGAATGAGCAGTGACTATCTGCCAAGTACCATTAGAAGAGAGATTCCAAATACGAGTAAAGCGCAAATTATCATCAAAACTACTCCCTTCGTAGCTGCCGATTAAATGTACTTTAACAGTAACAATCGCAACATTATCTATAATTTGAATACGACGATCGCAAGGAGTCAAAGCTTCAATCTTAAACTTTCCCGATTGATGAGCAGCAAGATCGTCTTGTTTGCCTAACACTTGACCGAGATGATTGGTAAAAATAAGTTCGGGTGCTAACAATTCATCGAGAACTTTGATATCGGAATCAAGCATTGCCAGCCTAAGCTGTTCTTCAGCTTCGATAATCTGGGCTTCAATGGGATTATTCATGGTATTGGAGATGGGAAAGGCTAATTTTGATACCGCTTTATCAATTCGGAATTAAAACTTGAATTCTAGCGCGAGTCAAAGCCGTATAGAGGAGTTTTTGTCGATCGCTACTTTAGCCTCTCTAGATAGACTTCGACCAGAAACATTGCTGGTGCGAGAGCATAAATATGGTGGCATCCAATACACCTTGGGTTGTTTGCCCAACCATCCCCAAACCCAGCATCTCAACTATACGGCTAAGATCTTTGAGCGTTTAAGCCAGGCGGAATTAGCCAAAGATGCTTCATCGGAGGGATGGGGAGGGAGACGTACTGTAGGAGGTTCTGGTTGGAATACTTCCTCTAATCTCACACCAGAAGAAGTGATTGCTTTACTTGATTAAGCGGAATTGGGAAATTTACTAGAATCAGCCTAGTCATAGCTTTTAACCTAATCTTTTAAGTACAATAAAAGTAGAAGACAATTTAAAAAAGTCAAAGCTTAAGCATAACTCTGGTACGGATCAAACCCACCCAAAAATTATCGCTACTAATCCAAGACAAGAATTAATTGACAGCAAATTTCAACTCAGAAATTGACAACTCAAGATTTGGCTCCATTGAAACAAATTTTCTGAAACCGAAGTAAAGGAGGGAATAAAAATGCTATTTCTCACTTTAGCCTTGATTGGCATGATTGCCTTTTTGATTTTTGCCCTATGGTTAAGCCTAACTAATACTGCTACAAAAGCTTAACTTTTCTCGGTTCTGTAGGAAGTGATGCCAATGAAAAAATATCCTGAAATCTCTAGTTTAATTAATTACTGGGAAGACCAACAAACCCAGGAAAGAACTTGGGCTTGAACGGCAAAGAAGTTTTGGTTTGAGTCGGTGAGAGGTTGGTTTTTTCGGGTAGAAAAAATTAACCCGAAACTTAGTTTTCATCCTGAGCACTTGATTCTTCTGATTCTTCGCCTTCTTCTGATTTTGCGGCTTCTTCTGATTCTTGACGTTCAATAACAAGGGTCAAGTGAGTCACCATCGCACCAATGACGCCAACGGCTGCAACAACTGGAAAGAAAACAGCACTGAGAACGCTTCCAATGACTCCTACCGTCATCGGAATCTCGATTAAGGTGTTACCTTCTTCGTTTTTGATAATAATCCGACGAACATTGCTCTGAGCAATAAGTTCTTTGATTTTTCCCACCAGTACATCCCCAGAAATCTTGAATTCCTCAATGCTAACTTTCGCCTTGGTATCTGTTTCTGTTTCAGTGACAACAATTGGGGATTGGTCTTGTTCTGAAGTTGAAATAGTTTCTTCCAGATTCGTATTCATCAGATAATTCCTTTGTCTGGCTACACATATAGCCTACAAACTACTTGTGAAAAACTTATGAGCTTATAGTATGATGGAACTTCGGCTCACAACCCTAACCTCCAGGTTCAATAGTGATCAGCTGTCCATTTGTTTCATCTGTCAAAACGTATAACCTTCCGTCGGGACTTTGCCGTACATCACGCACTCTCTGACCAATAGGAATCGATTCTTCTCCCATCACATTTCCCGACCCGTCCAAGTCGATGCGACGAACATCTTGAGAAACTAGTCCTCCTGCAAACAGATCTCCTTGCCAGGGGAGAAAGTGATCGCTTGTATAAACTGCTAGTCCTGAAGGTGCTATTGAAGGAATCCAGACGACTTTTGGGTCGCTCATACCTGGTCGCGATCGCTCTTGAGTAATTTCTCTTCCAGAATATTCTTTACTGTAGGTAACTTCGGGCCATCCATAGTTTTGACCAGCTTTTACCAGATTAAGTTCATCCCCACCTCTAGCACCATGTTCTGTTGACCATAGCCGATTATGGCATGGTTCAAATCAGGGTTACAAAACAAATAAGTATTGATGGCTTGAAAACAGAAAGCGTAATACAGCATACTGAGAGGACAAAAAATTATTCCTGAAACTTTGTGGAGAAGAATGGGTCACAACTCATCAGTAGCAGCTAAGTTAAATCCAGAGCAGAGAAAACAATTATTTATCGAAATGCAATCTTCGGCTCAAACCATAACAGCGCTCGCCAAAAATAAAGGAGTTAGTCGTTCATTTCTCTATAAGCAGCAGCAAAAAGGAAATCAAGCATTAGAACTGGGTTTTAGTCAGCCGAAGGATGAGTCAGATATAGTCTATTGGATACCCGTAACAAAAAATTGGATATTTCAGGTAATATTGGGTTTAATTTTCATCTGCCATAGTTCATATCGAGGAGTGGTAGAATTTCTCAGAGATTTATTTGACTACCCAATAAGCGTTGCTACCGTTCACAATCGAGTCAACTCAGTAGTAGAAAAAGCCCAGGAAATCAATAAATCCCAAGACCTATCAAGAGTAAAAGTGGGATTGAAGGATGAAATCTTTCAGTCGCGACTCCCAGTTTTAGCTGGCATTGATGCCTTCTCAACTTATTGTTATCTACTGGCGGGGGCGGAGCATAGGGATGAAGATACCTGGGGCTATCATTTGCTAGAAGCGAGTGAGCAAGGGTTAAACCCCGATTACAGTATCGCTGATGCAGGGAAAGGATTGAGAGCTGGGCATAAGGCAGTATGGTCTGAAAAACCCTGTCACGGAGATGTCTTTCATATTTTGCATCAAGGGGAAGGGTTAGAAAACTATTTAGAGCGAAGAGCCAAAGGTGCGACTAGCCGACGAGAAAAACTCGAAGCAAAGATGAACAAAGCCAAGAAGAAAGGACAAGGGAATCGTTGGTCAAAAAAGCTAACTGTGGCACGCTTCGCTGAAGAAAAAGCCCAAACACTGGCTCAGGACGTATCTAATCTTTG
Organism: Xenococcaceae cyanobacterium MO_188.B19; assembly: GCA_030065715.1. Classification (GTDB taxonomy): domain Bacteria; phylum Cyanobacteriota; class Cyanobacteriia; order Cyanobacteriales; family Xenococcaceae; genus JASJCP01. The sequence goes on from JASJDF010000212.1 coordinate 5,751, forward strand.
TGAATGGCTCAAAAATGATATTTTAGCGTTGGCAGGTCCAGATTATCGTTCGAGGAGCCAATTGTGGGATTTTATAGTTGCAGAACTCAAACAACGTGAAGCTTTATGTGTGCATCGAATTCGTCCTTTCAGAACAGCATTAGAAAACCAAAAAGAAGATTTATTGGCTTTTGCTGCTGTTTTGGATGAAAAACTTACTGATATATCCCAAAGGTTTAACATTCCCTTATATTTAGTCAGAAAGGTTTGTTTTCTTCAAGAACAAAAATCCCAGCAGAACTCCTATTGGGCAAAATGGAATCAACTTCATCACCAAATTGGCTCTCAATTTTATCTTCTGACTGAAGCGGTAGAACAAGCTATGAAGGAAACTCCTAGAGCCAGTTCTCTGGTTGAGAATTTTAACTCTCGTTTGCGAAATTACTTTTTCTTACGACGCACATTAGGTAATGATTATCTGGATTTGCTGCGTTTTTTTCTCAATCATCGTACTTTTATGCGGAGTGAGCATCCTGAAAGAGAAGGGAAAAGTCCTACCGAATTATTAACAGGAGAATCTCATTCTCATTGGTTGGAGTTGTTGGGGTTTGATTTATTCCGAAAACCAGCAATTGTAGCTTAAAAGCAGCTCAATTTCCTTTAATTGTCTTCTGTTTGTAGTCATCTATTAGATGGCTAAATTTCTGCTGTTTTGTTACCTAAAAATCAGCTTTTTTGAACCATGCCAAAATCTTTGACCATGGTAAGTGCTTGGTCAAGTAGTCATAAATTAGTTCTAGGACAAGTAGCAGTAGAGGAAAAATCAAATGAGATCACAGCCATCCCCATACTACTAGAACAACCAAAGGGAGTTTGAAGATGAAGCGTTATCGAGCGGGCTTGGATAACAATTTTTTACTTCAGATTTTGTCTAATTCAGGCATATTTTAACTCTATTTTTTGATGCGATTACCCTGTGATTAGATATGCTCAACATCACAGTTTTAAAGGCATTATTGTAGGTAAACAACTTTCAACAAACAATATTGCTCTTGATCGTACAGTTTGGGAGAAATAAATATTTATTAATACAATTTCAAATGTTACTTATGTGTAGCCTCCAAATCCCTCAACTTTGGGGAACTTGAAGATTTTTAAACAGAACCTTTATCTATCAATCGGATTTAATATGACTCTGTTGACTTGATTGGGTAATTCTGATTACACTGTATCTTGTAGGATACAGTATCCCAATGGAATCAAAGATTGAAATTAAGGTCTTGGAGACTGACGAGGGAAAAGTCCCATTTGAAGAATGGTACGATTCGCTCAGGGATAAAATAACCAAAATAAGAGTTAGAAGACGTTTAGATCGGATCGAGCTAGGCAACTTTGGTGATACCGAATCAGTAGGAGAGGGCGTTTATGAACTACGACTACCTACATTTCGGGTCAGGATATCGAGTCGATTTTGGGCGTGTAGGTTCTACAGTTATTATTCTTGTTGGGGGCAGTGATAAAAGTCGCCAAAAGAAAGATATCGCTCAAGCCAAAGCTATATGGAGGAAATATAAGGATGAAGCTCAAAAGTATGTCCGAAAGCTTGGATCGTGACTTACAAGATCCAGAATATGTAGCTCTCTATCTCAATGATGCTCTACATGAAGGTTCACCTGAAGAGTTTTATGTCGCTTTGAGAAATGTCATAAGAGCCAACCAAGGGATGACTCAGATAGCGACCTCTACTGAGCTAGGAAGGGAAAGTCTTTATAAGACACTAAGCGAATCAGGGAATCCACAATTTTCAACGGTGCAGAAAATTATTAGTGCTTTGGGTTTGCAGATTTCCATTGAACCTGTGATTAATATCTAATAACTTTTGCTTTTCTGGTGGAAGCAATAGTCTTCTACTGGTCAAAACAGAGGCAGAATAGAGCAAAAGAACTTACTTTCCTCACTGTTCAATCTACCAATTGGGAAATAGTTTCTGCCAGAGCAAAGTCTTTATCCGTTAGACCTCCAGCATCATGGGTGGTTAGGCTGATAGTGACCTTGTTGTAGGATATGGCAATATCAGGGTGATGTCCTGCTGCTTCTGCTGGTTCAACTAATTTATTGACAAAATCCATCGCTGCGATAAAGTCAGGAAATTTAAAAACGCGCTTAATTTCTTTGCCTTCAAGATCCCAGCCTGGCAATGTGTGAATTTTTTGACTAATTTGAGTTTCTGTAAGAACCATAGGAATTGTTTTAATCTTCTCAGCTAAAATCGGTTGTGCTGTTATTAATATTAATGCTATTCCAGAGAGGAGATGACCAAAACTGGGTATTTTGCCAAATGAACCCAGTGAGTATATTATCGTTCCTTGAAAATATTTTAGGGGATTAGAAAGTATGTTAATTATTGAAACCATGACAAAGTCAGACTAATAATTGTATTGATTGAGCTAGTTTAAGAAAATCTAAAAGTAGCTATAGTAGGAATCGTTCTTGCTATCGGCTACAATATCCCTTTGATATGTCTAAAGGGTAACAAATATTATGGGTCGCGCAGAAAAAGTTGTATTGGCATACTCGGGTGGTGTTGATACCTCTGTTTGCATTCCTTATCTGATGAATGAATGGGGAGTCAAAGAAGTCATTACCCTTGCAGCAGATTTGGGGCAAGGGGAAGAATTAAAACCAATTCAAGAAAAAGCTTTAAAATGTGGTGCAGTGAAATCTTTAGTAGAAGATGTTACTGAAACATTCGTCAAAGATTATGCTTTCCCTGCGATTCAGTCTAATACTCTATATGAAAACCGTTATCCCCTTTCCACAGCTTTGGCTCGACCTTTGATTGCGAAATTATTGGTAGATACTGCGGAAAAATATGGTGCAGACGCAGTAGCTCATGGTTGTACAGGGAAGGGAAATGACCAGGTTAGGTTTGATGTAGGGATCATGGCACTCAATCCCAATATCAAAGTTTTAGCACCTGCTAGGGAATGGGGGATGAGTCGGGAAGAAGCTATCTCCTACGGCGAAAAATTCGGTATTGAGTCTCCTGTGAAAAAATCTTCTCCTTACAGTATTGACCGCAACTTACTGGGTCGTAGTATTGAGGCTGGTCCTTTGGAAGACCCGATGACTGAGCCTCCAGAGGAAGTTTTTGCTATGACAAAGGCAATTAAAGATACTCCTGACGAGCCAGAATATATTGAAATTGGCTTTGAAAAAGGACTTCCTGTAAGTATCAATGACAATCATTTAGAACCAGTAGCCCTTATTTCTCAACTAAATGAAATTGTGGGCAATCATGGAGTTGGAAGGATTGACATGATTGAAAATCGGGTTGTTGGTATTAAATCTAGAGAAATTTATGAAACACCAGCTTTACT
>JASJDF010000213.1 GCA_030065715.1 Xenococcaceae cyanobacterium MO_188.B19
GCCATACAAGATTTATTCCGTAAAGAACTGAACCGCGAAGTCCAAAATCGCCCAGGATATCGTCCAGATGACCGAATTGGACAATTTAAGTTTATCTTAGAACCTTTTTCTAAAGATAACGGTTTAATGACCCAAACTTTAAAGATTAAGCGTCCTGTAATCAGGAACAAATATCAATCTTTAATTGATTCAATGTACTAGTACTGGTTCATTGTTGATAGTTCATTGTTCATGGTTCTTTTCTTCTCTGTCTCCTTGTCTCCTTGTCCTCCTTGTCTCTACCAACTACCAACTACTAACTACTTAAAATCCCAATTCTAAGACTGCTCCAACTACTCGATGATCTGGGTCTTCTTTTAGTTCTTGGAGGGCATTTTTAGCTTTAAGATTATCAAATCTCCCCAAAGCTTTAGCGGTACGCCATCTAACGCGCCAAGATTCATCTTTAGCCAGGGATAAAAGTTTTTCCAGAGCAATATCTTTCTTGGGAGTTTTTGCCAAGTTTCCTAAACAATCAATAGAAGATTCTCGAACGCTTTGATCTTCTCCTACAATCCCTAGTAAAGAAACTTGCAATAGTTCTTCATCAGAATCTAATTCTGCTAAAGCAGCTAAAATACTACGACGAATTAGCCAATGATCGTCTTGCTCAAACATCAGAGCTAAATGGGGTGAGGCGACTTCTCCAAACAAAGAAAGAGAATTAGAGGCTTCGGCGCGAACATTAGGATCTCGGTCAAATTTCATCATTTCTAGGAGTGCTGCAAAAGATTCGGCATTTTGTTTTCTTCCTAATCCCATAGCAGCAAAAGAGCGGACTAGAAATTCGGGATCGTCCATTTTGGCTTTAAGCAAGGGTACAGCTACTTCTGTTTCTACTTGTGTTTCTTCTTTGCGTAATTCTAAAACAGCTTTAATCCGCTGTTGGGGATCAGGACTATCTAATAGGCTTTTAATTTGTTTTATATCCATGTTTTTGAAGAAAAATATTTTTTTGCTTTACTTTACTTTACATTTTCCCTGATAGGGGACAACTTTTGTCACGATCAATCTTGGTCAGTGATTTTTATTACCAAATATGTTGAGCGATAATGTCAAAGAGCTAATCAAAAAGTCCCGTATTGTTAGTTTTGCTTCTTGGTCAGATAAATACCCAGAAGAAGCGATCGCAATTTGGCAAAAAGCCGATAACCAAGGAGAATATCTTAGTGATGAAGCTATAGAACAGTTAATTGCGATCGCTCCAAAACTGGAAAACTCTCTACAATCAGCCAAACTACTCCGAGAAAACGTTAATATTATTGTCGCTCAAGCTAGAAAGGAAGTTTTAGTAGCATATCCCCAAATTACCGAACCAGGAGGAGAGTTATATCCCCCAACCAGAGCAGAGGCTTGTTGGCGTGATTTTTGGCATTTTCTGCGGTGTATTACTTATGGAATTTCTGGACAGTCCGTAGAATATACTAGCGAAGAAGGTCTAGGCTATATGAAACAGCTTTATCAAGAATTACAAGTCCCTCTAGATGCAATGGTATTAGGTTTAGAAAATTTAAAGTTATACAGTCTTCAACAATTTCCTACCGAACAACAAGCCAGTTTAGCTCCTTATTTCGATCATCTAATTAATGCTATGAAAAAATTTTACTCTGAAGATGGGCAGCAATAAAAAATTTAGTTTGATTGACTATAGTGCATATTTTGATTGCACCGACAATACTTATGAGTTAATTGATGGGAACTTAAGCTTAATGCCTCCAGTTAATGGTCTTCATGCTCTAATTATTTATTTAGTTAGTAATACTTTTGAGAAAGAAATTAATAAACTTAATTCACCTTGGATCGCTCTACAAGGAATTGGCATACATACAGGTTTGGATCGTTGTCGAATTCCCGATCTTTCTGTAGTTACAACAGATCAAATAGAAGAAAGTTTACACACAACAGCTATTTTAGAATCACCTCCTTTATTAGTCGTTGAAGTAGTTAGCGAGCAGTCTGCTACTCAAGATTATCGTCATAAACGCTCTGAATATGGTAGTATTGGCATCCCTGAATATTGGATTATTGACCCAGAAAATCATTTAGTAACAGTGTTAGAATTAATCGACGGTTTTTATGAAGCTCAAGAATTTTATGAGCAAGAAACTATCGTTTCCCCTCTGTTCCCCGAACTAATAATGACCACCGAAAAAATTCTCAATCCCTACAGTAGTTCTAGTTCATAGATGTCCGAAATTTCCCAAACTATTGAATTACCTAGTGCTGAAAGTGCGATTTCCTTGGCTGGCGCAGGAGAAGCCAATTTGCCCATAATCTCTCGTCACACTGGCGTTAAACTAGTGTTGCGAGGACAAACATTAATGATTGTGGGTCAAGAAAAAGCAGTAGGACGCACAGTTAAAATAGTGCGATCGCTCCACGATTTGTGGGAAAAAGGCAACCCCATCTCAGAAGCAGATTTAACCACAGCATTTCAAGCTGTGGATACGGGAAGAGTCGAAGAATATCAGGAATTGCAAAAAGATGTTTTAGCTCGCACCAAAAAAGGTGAATTAATTCGAGCCAAAACTTTTAAACAAAAACAATATATTAAAGCCATCCAAAAACACGATATCACCTTCTGTATTGGACCTGCTGGTACAGGAAAGACCTTTTTAGCAGCAGTATTAGCAGTTAAAGCTCTTCTTAGTGATGAATGCGATCGTATTATCTTAACTCGTCCCGCAGTAGAAGCAGGAGAAAAGTTAGGCTTTCTTCCAGGAGATTTACAACAAAAAGTTAATCCTTTCTTGCGTCCTCTCTACGATGCTTTGTATGAATTTATTGATGCAGAAAAGATACCAGATTTGATGGAGCGAGGCAAAATTGAAGTTGCTCCCTTAGCCTACATGAGGGGACGCACCCTATCTAATGCTTTTGTCATTGTAGATGAGGCACAAAACACCACTCCCTCTCAATTAAAAATGGTTTTAACTCGCCTCGGTTTTCAATCAAAAATGGTAGTGACAGGAGATATTACTCAAACTGATTTACCTATACACCAAGATTCTGGTTTAATTGTAGCGACCAAAATTCTTAAATCAGTAGAAGGTATTGCTTTTTGCCGTTTCTCTCAAGCAGATGTGGTACGCCATCCTTTAGTGCAGAAAATAGTCGCAGCTTACGAAAAATTTGAGAGTCGATAAAAATTTTGCTAAATATAAATCATATTTTGAATGTTTGATACAGCTGCAAGAAAATTCAAGTATTACTTTGAATAAACTTTATAAAAATAGCAATTTTTCGATTGAATAAAACCTAATTAATTACTACTAAAATAGCTCTGGATTTGAGTAAATATTTAACTCAGTATTGCTACGGAATAGTTATTTATCTTTTAAGCAAAGACTTCTCTTATGTTGGTCAAATATTGATTGCATCTTTACGCACTTAAGGGGTTAATGCCCATACTATATATATATATGATGCTACACACATCTTTTGATTTGCTCAAAGAAGAAATAAAAAATACTCTTATGGTCAATATAAATTTCCACTACTCCCCCGATGTAAGTCTCGAACAAATGATTGGTTACGAGATGGCATCTCTAATTTGGGGTCAATTATTTACTGATGATATTAATATTGATATTCTCGCTAAAAGTACCGACTCCCTCGATGCCAATGTTATTGGGGGCGCAATTCCTGAATTACACGAGCAACATTACGCCCTATTCCTGGAGTATTTTGAAGCAGATATCACTTCCGCAGAAGACCAACAAGCCTATGATGCCCTACAACAAGGTAATACGGTTGACTTTTTGCTGAATGGTGATTTAGTTGGAGGCAATACCAAAATCAAATTAACTACGGCTTTAGCTAAAGCTTTGGGCATGGATGAAGCCATTAGTCTCGACCGTTATGTTCTCGACGACTCCGAACATTTCCTCGATGGCACTATTATGATGAACCAGAATTTTGCCTGGGACTTCGACTATACCAGAGAAGGTGTAGCAGGAGAAAATACTCTCGATTTTTTAAGCGTTGCGCTTCACGAAACAGGACATATTTTAGGTTTTACTAGTGGTTTAGACTTCTCTTTACAACAAGATACCCTCTATTCTGGTCGTACTGAACTGAGTAACTTTTCTCCCCTAGATTTATTCCGTTTTTCTGCTGCAAGTTTAGCCGTAGAAAATCCTGATGGAATGGTTAATGATTTATCTATTGGTGGAGTAGCTTGGTTTTCTCCTGATGGAGGAGAAACCTTAGCAGCTAAAATGTCCACAGGGAAAGATGGGGATGGTTTCCAAGCTAGTCACTGGGAAAGACGCTATGACCCCTTAGGAATTATGGATCCTACTCTCTGGTATCAAGAGCGAGCTTCTATTTCTGACTTGGATGTCTTAGCCTTTGATTTAATGGGTTATGATTTAGCAGAGAATGCTGGTAATGTAGAGAATTTATTTACTACTGAAAGTTTAACGGAATTATTGGCGCAAGCTAAAGTTAACCTAGCAGCGAAACTAGGTGTTACTGTTGAATGGTTAGAAGCCAATGCTGATGTTTCAGAATCTTCTTTAGATTTAATTGCACAGATGGAAGCTACCGTTACGCCAGAAAGCAGTACAGCAGAAACTTCAACTTCCTTGTCAACAGAAAGTGTAGAAACACTTGATGAGAAAGAACTTAAAGACTTCATCAAGGGTTTAGACAAGATGATGAAGGATGTTTATCAATGGTGGTCTCAAAATAGCAATGGTAAAAACTCTTCCTGGCAAGAACTCTATGAATGGTGGGCTCAAAACAGCAGTGGTAAAAACTCTTCCTGGCAAGAACTCTATGAATGGTGGGCTCAAAATAGCAACGGCAAAAACTCATCTTGGCAAGAACTCTACGAATGGTGGGCGCAAAATAGCAACAGTAAAAATTCATCTTGGCAAGAACTCTATGAATGGTGGTTACAAGATAGCCAAGGCAAAAATTCTTGGTGGCAAGAAGTCTTCTTTGCTAGTGCTGACGAAGGAAATGTTAACTTAGAAGCAATAGAATTACCAGGTCAGAGCGATCCTGAAGCCACATATGTAGGTGTTCAAGAAATTACTGGTGACAATCAAGATGAGATTATTGGTGGAGATGCGACTAATGATTTGATTCTAGCTGGAGTGGGAGATGACCTCATAGATGGTGCAGAAGGAGAGGACACTGTTGCTGGAGGTGAAGGAAATGACACGGTTTTTGGGTTTGATGGTAATGATTCCATCATGGGAGGCAAAGGAGATGATGTGATCTCTGGCGAATCTGATAAAGATGCTTTATTTGGACAAGAAGGTGATGATGTCCTTATGGGAGGCGACCATGATGATTATCTTAATGGTGGAGAAGGTAGAGATTTCCTTAATGGTAATACAGGACATGATGCTTTAGTTGGAGGAGCAGGAGATGATGCTCTTGAAGGAGAAGCTGGTAAAGACCTTTTAGTTGGAGGAGATGGTCAAGATATTGGTAATGGTGGTAGTGGTGATGACTTTATTTTCGGTGATGAGTATTCTGAAAGTCTCAAGCAAGCTTTTGGGGATAATTTAACTAATCTCACTAGTCTTTTTACTCCTACTGAAACACCTGTAGTTGATAATTCTAACTCTGGAGACACTGTGACTGGTACTAATGAGTTAGTTTTAGCTCAAGACCCAATCAGAGTAGAAGCTGAAAGTTTAACTTGGAGTGGAAACTATAATTCCACAAGTAAAAGTTATGCTTCTAATCAAACTTTGATTAGAAATACTACTAGAAATCAATGGATTACTGGTTCTGAAACTTTTATAGGAACAACTGGAGTTTATGACATTGTCATTGGTTATCACGATATTAAATATGATGGCGGTGAAATCCAATTTCAACTCAATGGTACTTCAGTTGATACTTGGGATTTGTCTCAAAATCTCTATAGTGGTTACCTAAAATCAGGTAACTTTACCACTCACACTATTAGTAATATTTCTTTAACTACTAATGACTCTTTTAGTCTCAAAAGTTGGGTTAATGAAGCTGGTTATGGAGAAGGTGCTCTTGACTATATTGAATTTATGCCTGTAGTTGAAAATAATAATGATTCTAGCAATACTAGCAATTCTGAAAATACCAATGATGTAGTTTTAGGTCAAGACCCAACTGAGAATGAAGAGGAGACTCCAGTACTTAACCTCAACAATCCCAATGATATCCCAGTTGAACTAGGAAAATCTAGCGACATCCTTAGAGGTGGTCATGGTCATGATGGTATCGATGGTGGTGTAGGTAACGATATTATCTTTGGGGAAGATGAGTTTGATGATTCCAGTGATACTACTTCTGTTGGTGGTAATGATACTGTTTTTGGAGGTTCTGGAAATGACCAAATTTATGGTAACTCTGGTAACGATTTACTTTACGGTAATAATACTAGTAATTCTGACACTTCTGAAACCCTTAGTTTCCAACAAGGAATCAATGGCTACAATGGCACTGTGGATACCCAAATTTATATAAAGAATCCCAATACAGATTATAGTACTAGCAGTACGATCATTATTGATGGAAATGATGATCGTAGAGAAGTTTTAATTCGTTTTGAAGAGATCTTTGGTGTTCAAGCAGATCAAATTACTTCAGATAAAACCATTAATTCCGCATTCTTAGAAATTAATGTTACTGACCGTGGTCCTGAGATTGAAATTTATGAAATGATGCAAAATTGGTCAGATACTGATACTTGGAACTCTTTAAACAATGGAATTCAAACTGATGGTGTCGAGGCATCAAGTACACCAGCTGCTAATATTACTACCGAGACCGAGAAAGGTATCTTTAGAATTGATGTAACAGCAAGTTTGCAAGCTTGGCAAGCAAACCCTAATACTAACCATGGATGGGCTATTTTCCTAGATCATTCTAACCGAATCGATTTTGACTCTTCCGAAAGTAGCAATGCACCTCGTTTGGTAGTTGATGTTGAGACTCAAGATAACGATAATCTAACAGGAAATGGTGGTAATGATACTCTCGCTGGTAGTGCTGGTAACGATATTATTAATGGTACTGATGAAATAGTTGCTGGTTATTCCGAACTAGATGTACTTAATGGTGGTGCTGGTGCTGATACGTTTATCTTGGGCGATGCAATTCAAGCTTATTATGCTACCGCTGGAAATCAAGATTATGCAGTAATTCAAGACTTTGATTCTAGTCAAGACACCATACAATTCTATGGTTCTGCTGGTGATTATCAATCACAACTTCAGGGAAATGATATGTTGATTTCTCGCAATGGAGATTTGGTAGCAATTCTAGAAAATACTAACTCTGTCAACTTCAATGCTAGTGGTTTTGAGTATGTCTAATAGTATCTAATATTAACTAGACAGTAGAATAGCAAAATAGAGCCGAGGCAATTAAAAATGAGTTTAATTTGCCTCGGTTTTAGTTGAAAAATGGTCGTCATAAGAAACAATACTCAAGTTGATTTGCCCATATATCAAGATTCTGAAATTACGTTAAATCACTGAATATTTACTACCCATAACACAACTCTATAGATTACAAAAAACTTATAATTACTAAAATTGTTCTGGATTTGAGTAATTATTTAACTCAGTATTGCTACGGAATAGTTATTGGGAGTATGTCAAAATCTTTGGCGTTTTGACTCCAAAGAAAATAATTCTTCTGAGTCTGGCTTCTCTTGTTGTCGCTTGCCTTTTTCTTCGGTTTCTTGTTTCAGAGAAACTGGGAATTGATGTAGCAAGCTATACATTAAGGGAGATAAAACAATTCCCATCGCTATCACAAAAATCAAACCACTAAACAGTGCATATAGAGAAGCAAAAATTTTAGCACTGATAGTTGATAAGGGACTAATTGGACCCATCCCACTGAGGATCATCGAGGCTTCCACCAGAGAATCGAGCCAACTTAAACCTGCTGCCCAATGATAACCTAGAATACCGACAAGAAGTCCCAGGGAAATAAAAACAGTCGACAAAGCAAGATAGTTGAAAAACTTACTTATGAAAATGATAATTGAGTAGATTCGCTCTGAGGGATTTTTAGTTTTCTGTTGAGTTAGAGTCAACTTATCGGTACGGAGAATAAACATTATACTCAACAAGATTACCAATCCATATTCAAATAGCTTTCTTAACTGCATCTTGCTACTGTTGATGAGAAGACATAGTCACATTTTAATAGGTGGAGTGATGTTTAAAAAGCTTGAAGTTCTAGAGTTCATCAGTTCCTAAAAAATTTCTCGCTAAGGGAGTTATATTGTCATGTTTAAGAAAATTTTAGTCGCTGTGGATAGCTCAACTATGAGCAGAATCGTTTTTGAACAAGCTTTACACCTAGCCCAGCACAATCAAGCTAGTTTAATGGTGCTGCATATTCTATCAGGAGAAGATGAGAATAGTCCTCAGCCTATTCCTCCTAATATAGATTCAATGTACTGGGCACCAGGTACTGAACTAAATATAGATAGCTGGCGGCAACAGTGGAAAAACTATGAAAGTGAATGCTTAGAACAACTCAAAGCCTATGTAACAGAAGCTATGAATATGGGGGTAAATGCTGAATTCAGACAAATTTCGGGTAGTATTGGTCGAACTATTTGTCAGATAGCTGAGACTTGGAAAGCTGATTCAATTGTTATAGGAAATCGTGGGCGAACTGGACTTAAAGAACTATTACTCGGCAGTGTGAGCAATTACGTACTGCACCATGCCCCCTGCTCCGTCCTGATCGTCAAATCTGTTGTCACTCCAAAAACTTAACAGAGTGGGTAACCCACTGGTACACTACCACGAGGAAGACCTAATACCAATACATCTGGCTTATTAGCATAATCAGGTTCGAGTTTTTTAGCTAGTAATCGACCAGCTTGAGAGCGATCAGGCGTAGCCTGCCACTTCGTGATCGCGAAAATATCGAACCATTTTTGTCATCTCTGAAGCTAATTATGAACCATCACCTCACAAGATTCTCATGGTTATCCAAGAGAATTGAAGTGGAAGCGAAATTAACTATGATGTGAATTTTTTTGACTATCGAATCTGCTTCCAAAGGAGGTTTGTCATGTCTAAGAAAGATTTAAT
>JASJDF010000214.1 GCA_030065715.1 Xenococcaceae cyanobacterium MO_188.B19
AGTTTGATTTATTATATTTTCTAGCTAGTAATCCCAATCGAGTCTGGGACAGAGGAGAGTTAATTTCTAGTATTTGGAATCGAGACGATTATAAAGGAGATGATCGCAAAGTAGATATTCATATTGGTCGTATTCGCAAAAAAGTTGGCGATCGCGAAGGCACTTTAATTAAAACTATTTGGGGTCGAGGATATATGTTTGAGTTACCAGAGGACAATAAAGTACAATTGTCGGATTGACAGCGGGGGATGTTCTGATCCGAAGGTGTATCCTTATCTGAAGGTATACCCTTTAGGAGGATCAAAGAGCAGATCCAACTAACCTGCTGACTGGGACATATTATTAAAAAAATCTAAATATACTGTTATGTTAAGAGCTGGAATTGTTGGACTACCTAATGTCGGTAAATCTACTTTATTCAATGCCTTAGTAGCTAATGCTAAGGCAGAAGCTGCTAACTTTCCTTTCTGTACTATCGAACCCAATGTGGGAGTAGTTTCCGTACCCGATGAAAGATTAGACGTATTAGCCAAAATTTCTAAATCCCGCAAAATTGTACCTACAAGAATTGAATTTGTGGATATTGCTGGTTTAGTTAAAGGTGCGAGTAAAGGAGAAGGCTTAGGTAATCAATTTCTAGCTAATATTAGGGAAGTTGACGCGATCGTTCATGTGGTACGTTGTTTTGATGATGACGATATCATTCATGTATCAGGTTCCGTCGATCCCGTTAGAGATATAGAAGTAATTAACTTAGAACTAGTTTTAGCAGATTTATCCCAAATCGAAAAACGCATTGAGCGAGTACGCAAACAAGCCAAAAAAGAGAAAACTGCTCAAGCAGAATTAGCAGTTTTGGAGAAAATTAGCACTGTCTTAAATGATGGAAAACCAGTGCGACAGATAGAATTAGCTGAAGAAGAAAGCGAAATTATCAAATCCCTGGGGTTACTCACCAGCAAACCTATTATCTATGCAACTAATGTTTCAGAAGACGACTTAGCAGAAGGTAATGAATGGGTAGAAGCAGTTAAAGAATTTGCTGTTTCAGAATCTGCCAAAGTTGTAGTAGTTTCTGCTCAAGTAGAATCAGAGCTAGTAGAATTATCCGAAGAAGACAAACAAGACTTCCTAGAGTCTTTAGGAGTAAGTGAAGGGGGTTTAAAATCTCTAATTAAAGCTACCTACGAACTCTTAGGATTGCGTACCTACTTGACTACAGGCGAAACAGAAACTCGTGCTTGGACTATCGTAACAGGAATGAAAGCACCCCAAGCAGCAGGAGTTATTCACACCGACTTTGAAAGAGGATTTATCCGCGCCGAAACCGTTGCTTACCGTGATTTAGTTGAATGTGGCTCGATGAATGCAGCCAAAGAAAAAGGCTTAGTTCGTTCTGAAGGTAAAGAATATATAGTAAAAGAAGGAGATGTAATGTTATTCCGCTTTAATGTATAAGAAATCATTCATCGTTTACTTAAAAATCCTGTAACTAAAAACCCTAATAATTGGACTAAAACAATACTGGGACCCGAAGGTAAATTGAATAGACCAGAAATTAACATTCCGATTACTGCACTAGTTGCACCAATACCAGCAGCAGTTGCCAGGAAAGGCACAAATTTCTGGCTAACAATCTTCGCTGTAGCAGCAGGAATTACTAGAAAACCATTCATTAATAAAATACCGACAGCACGAACTGTTAAAGCAATGGTTAGAGATAAAAGAACGATAAAACCATAACGATACTTTTGAACGGGAATACCTTGAACTTTCGCTAAGTCAGGATTGAGAGTGAGGAGCATTTGATCGGGCAAGGTTAAAATCAAACAAATAATAGTTGTTGCTAAAAGTATTAACAATAAGATTAGATCCGTATTGCTGATCGATAAAATATCTCCTAACAAAATTGACAAAAGATTGCCTCGATATCCTTTGAGAAAACTTAAACCAATTGTCCCCAAAGAAATTGAACTAGCAAGAGTAATACACAATACGGTATCACTACTTAAATTGGTGCGGTCTATTAAATATAAAACTCCTAAACCATACAAAACAGTAAAAATAATCAGCGTCCAATTAGTGGGAAGTTGCAACAGTGCAGCTAAGACAATGCCTAACATACCAGAATGACCCACAGTTTCCCCAAAAAGGGACAACTGACGCAAAATTAGAAAACTGCCTAAAATACCACCTAAAATACCAAGTAAGACTCCTCCTACTATGGCTCTTTGCATAAAAGGAAAGCCAAAAAGCTCCACCCAATCTGTTAGCATTGATCTTCCTTTGAAGACTTAGTCATTCAACATTTAAGGTTTATCCTCTTTCGAGGATTTAGTCAACAAAGTATTCTAAGTTCATATCGATAAACCCCAACTATTTTCGAGGGCATTCATTACAACATGCTGATTTTGACACTCCAACGGCTAGAAGCGCGTTGGAATCTTGGTTCAGTGACTTAACTTACCTTGGCAGGTATTGCTACCAACCAAGATAGAGGTCGAATCTCCCCAAGCGTTTAGATCTAAAATTTCATTAGACCAGCTTCCTCCATGCCCTGAAGTAGCTTTCTTTAAAATGTTCAATGATGCTGCATAATCGCGATCTAAAACTGGAATACCACAATCGCAAACATGAGTGCGAGTAGAAAGAGATTTCTTAACTCGTTTACCACAATTAGGACAATCAGACGTAGTGTGGTGCGGAGGTACAGCAATAGTTAATCTACCGTACTTTAACCCGAAATACTCAATCCATTTTCGCAAAAGTGACCATGCGACATCATTGATACTTTTAGCTAGTTTCTTATTACGCACAAGGTTTTTGACTTTTAAATCTTCGTAGGCTACTAAGTCATTTGACTGTATTAAACGGAGTGCTTTTTCTTTAGCAAACTCTTCTCGCTGCCGACTTGCTTTTAAATGTCCCTTGGCGTATTTTTTTCTAGCTTTTTGGTAGTTATTAGACTGTTTCTGTCCTTTAACAAACTTCCTGCTTTTTCTTCTGTTCAGTTTATTTAAACGCTTTTCTGATTGGCGATAGTATTTTGGGCATTCAACTGTTTCCCCATTACTGTCAGAATAAAAATATTTCAACCCGACATCTATAGCTACACACTTTTTAGTAGTTTCTAATTGTGGTGTTATATCTCTTGGATCTAATTTTAAAATCAACTGAACAAAGTAACCATCAGCCCTCCTGACGATCCGTACTCTTTGAATTTGCCATTCTTGGAAATAGTACAAATCGCGACTACCAATGAGCTTTAACTCTCCAATGTTTTTACCATCAGAAAAAGTGATTCTTTTAGTATCGTGATTTAATTTCCAGCCTGACTTTTTAAATTCAACCGATCTAGTACGTTTAGAATATTTGGGGTACCCTTTTTTACCACGAATATTATTTTTGCAATTAGTGTAGAACTTTAGAATTGCAGTCCAGGTGCGTTCGCAAGCTTGCTGACAGGCTGTAGAGTTAAGATCTTTGACAAAAGAGAATTCTTTTCTTAAAGCAGTTACGTGCTTGTAGATATCCTTTTGACCAACACCTTTGTTATCCTCCCAATACCTTAGACATTTATTCCGTACAAACTGAACTGTACGAATAGATTCGTCTATGGCTCGAAACTGAGATTCTTTTCCTCTAAGCTTGTATTCTAAAATAAACATCTTGCGTAATCGACCACTACGTAAAACATAATAACACAATTATTGCTACTTACTGCGCCCTAAAGGAGAGGGGCTTATATCCAACCCTTGAAAGAAGTTGGCTTTGGCTTCTGTTTTTGTAAAATAAATTTTACCCGTGCTAATAAATCCTGAAAGCGAAAAGGCTTGGTAATGTAGTCAGTTACTTCAGTACTGTCTTGGGAAAAATCGTTGGCACTAACAATGATAATTGGAAGTTTATATTCTTGACTCCGTAATTCTTTTAATACTGTCCAACCGTCTTTAATCGGCAGTCCCAGATCCAGGAGAAGCAAGTCAAAATTTTGGTTTTGTATCATTGCCAAAGTTTGTTCTCCATCGGTGGCGATCGCTGTCTTAAATCCATTTTTCCGCAGTCCCTTTTCAATAAAAGAAGCAATACGAGACTCGTCTTCGGCAATGAGAATGTTAGCCATAAATAATCTTGTTTAAACTATTAACAATTTTAATGATAGACTCCTAATTCAACGCCAAATTTGTTGACCAACCAAAAGCAAGCGTCCTACACCTTCTGCTGCATTAGTTAATAAGGTAGTAGCTTCCGAGATCGCCTCGCTTAGTTGACAGGGATAGGTCAAAATACTGGTGAAATAATCAATTCCATGTTGCCAGTTGGTTTCTGCACCCTGACCAATTGTTCCTGCTAAAGCAATAACTGGCAAGTTGTGGTGCTTGGCTCTTCGAGCAACTTCTACAGGGATTTTGCCACGAGGAGTTTGATAGTCTAGACAACCTTCAGCAGTAATTACTAAATCTGCTTTTGGCAGCAAGCGATCGAGTTCTAGATATTCCATGACAATGTCGTAGCGGGGATGGAGCTGGGCATTAATTAAAGCGTGTAAACCTGTACCCAAGCCACCAGAAGCTCCACTACCAGGCATTTCTCTCACATCGATATCCAAGTCTTTCCTAATAACTTCTGCATAGTGGTCTAGAGCTAAAGCCATTTGTTCTACAGTTTCTGGTGACGCACCTTTCTGAGGACCAAATACCCTGGCTACACCTCTAGCACCGCATAAAACATTATGCCAGTTACAGGCTACGTCAATTTGTACTGTTTCAAGGCGAGAATCTCGTTCGGAAAAATCGATCTCCTTAAGTTTAATTAACTCGCCACCACCAAAGCCAATTTGATTTCCTGTTGCATCTAATAACTTTACCCCTAATGCTTGAGCCATTCCTGCTCCACCATCATTAGTACCAGAATCACCGCAACCAACTAAAATACGTTCTGCTCCAGCATCTAAAGCTGCTTTAATTAATTCTCCGACACCATAAGTGGTAGTTACTAGAGGATTGCGAACATCTGGAGGCACAAGACGCAATCCTGCTGCTGCTGCCATTTCTAAGACAGCAGTTTTCTGACCGGTACCACCCAGAAAACCAAAGTGAGACTCTACAGGTTTGCCTATTGGTCCCGTGACGGTAATACTATGTAAAGTTCCATTGGTAGCTTGTACTAGAGCTTTAGTAAATCCTTCACCACCATCAACTAAAGGAGCTTTGAGAGTCTGAGCGGTAGGCAAGACTCTAAGTATGCCTTCAGAGATACAGTTGGCGACCAAATCAGCATCGAGACTTTCTTTAAATCCAGAAGGAGCAATCAAAATATTAAGTGTCATTTTTTTTTCCTTTTTTGGTATTTGTCTGAAAAATTGAGGGTTTTGGCAAGCATAGTCCAGGGAGATTGACTATCTTTTAAAGAGATAAACCAACCCAATGCCAATAGGTGTAGTAAAACAAGAAGATCAGAGCTAAATGAACTAAAACCAGTACAACACTAAGATTAAGTAAATCCTTTGGTCGGTAACTGTCCCCATCCATTTCCTGATAAACCAACAAAGCTTTAGAGCTAACTGGAAAGGTAAGGCAATAGTCCATACCTAAAGTGCTGAGAAAGAGTACTGCTACAGGATTAAGTTGCAAACTTGAGGCTAAGTAAAGCAGGGGAGGAACTAAAGCTGCTGCTCTAGCAGTATGGGAAGTCATATAAAGATGAGATGAAAGAGATATTACAGCTAGTAATAGAAGTAGAACTAAATTAGATTCAGTACTGGCAATATTACTAAGTTTGAAAACTCGATCTATGATCCACTGGGCTGCTCCTGAATCAATTAAGGAATGTCCTAAAACTAAAGCAGCACCAACAAAAACAATCAGATTCCAGGAAATAGCTTTTACTCCATCTTTCCACTTCATTACTCCCCAACGAGGCATGGTCAATAACATTGCGCCCATGACAGTGACAGTGGCAATTTCCCAACCGTGCCAACTTTCACTGAGCCACAAACCAATCATCAGTAAGACAATAGCAATGGTTTTGCGTTCAGGAAGAGAAAGAGGTGCTTGAGGCAATTGCTTCATTGGTAACTTTTGGTGCAAACGTCTTTTGTTGACGAACATTTTCATAATTACCCAGCAAGAGATATAACTAGCAGCTACTCCAAAGGGCAAACCATAAACTACCCATTGACTAAAGGAAATGTATTCTCCGCTAATCTGTTCGAGTAATTCGTTAGCTACTAAATGAGAACCAGCACCAACCAAAGACACAATAGTAGAAACTAAGATTACTGTGGGTATTAACATGGCAAGGGCGCGAATTGTGCGCTTGTCATCTGTCGCTGCTGCAACACTACGAAAAATAGGAACTGTTACCGCAGCCCTCCCAGAAGTAGAGGGAATCAAAAAAGCTAGAGGAATCAAAATAGTGGTTAATGACCAGAAAAGACTACCCACAGTACGAGATCGCCCCACTACCATCTGGGTAAGTCGTGCTGATAACCCCGATTTATCTACTGCACCCCCCAGAATATAAGCACCAATCATTAACCAGATGATATGGGAAGAAAAAGCTCCATAAAGTTCTCCTTGGGATATTCCTCCTGTTAGGACAAGAAACAACACCGAGGCTAAAGCCACATAACCAGCATTAATAGAAGTTGTTGACCATAGTACTGCTGCTAGGAGAAAAGCAAATATGGTTAAACGCCCCTGTAGGGGTAAGGTTTTGGGTAATGAAACTCCTATACCTGCGATCGCAATTAAGATCGGTGTCAGTAGGCTTGTTAAATGGGTCAATTTGCGATCGCCGATAAGTCTTTGCCAAAAAGAACTTTTATTTGAGAAACTGGTTTTTGTGGTAGTCAATCTAATATTTCTCCCAGACTTAGTATGGTATTTTTGAGTAAATGTGGCTGATTTACTTGATTTACACCTGTTGAAATTGAGCTTATTCTTACTTTCCGCAAAAATATTTATTTTTCTTGGTTTTGCTAGGTTAGAGAGTCTTAATAAATGTTGATTATTATCTCACCTGGCTTAAAGCTTGTTACTCAATTTTTAACTTGAACTTAACTTTAAATTAATCAACTTAGAGTAAGGTTCTATGAAAAAAAAATGAGGATATTCTCATGAAAATGAAAGAATCCTCACAAAATCAGATTGCCCTGACAGTAATTTCAAATATTTAAGACTTTTCCCTTAATGTTCGTGATGATGACAGTAGGCATTAACAACAGAGCCATATATTTGCTGTAAATTTTCTGAGGTTAATATCTCGGATGGTGAACCTCGATCTAATATCTGCCGATTGAGACAAAAGACAAAGTCGCAGTATTGTTTGACTATATCTAAATTGTGAGAAACTTCCAGTATCGTCCAACCTTGTTCTTGTTTTAGCTGGGAGAGTAAATTAGCAAATTCTGCTTCCCCTTTAATATCGACTCCTGCTAATGCTTCATCTAATATCAGAAGACGACGAGGGATTACTAAACAGTAAGCCAGTAATAATCTTTTAAGTTGTCCTCCGCTTAAGGTACCAATTTTTTGTTCCGCTTGGTTTTTGAGATTAACTTGTTCTAATGCTTGTTGAATGATGTGGCGTTTCTTGCGACTTGATTGCCACCATTTACCTTTATTGAGAGATAATCCGACTAATTCCGTGATAGTGCAAGGAAATGTTACTTCAAAGGGGAATTTTTGTGGAATATAACCGATCGCACTTCCCAAATGTTTTTTTCTCCTACCTTGTTCATCAAAATAACTAACTTGACCCGATTGATAGGGAATTAAGCCTAAAATAGCTTTAATTAGGGTACTTTTTCCCGCACCATTGGGACCAATGATAGCATTGTGAGTTCCTGGGTAAATCTCTAGAGAAACAGAGTCTAGAACCAGATTATTATCGCAGATTACGGATAAATTATTGACGGTTAAGATGGTTTTTGCGATCGCGGGAATGGTATTATTCATTTACAGGCTGTTTCTAGAGATACTAAATTTTGTTCCATGATTTGGAAGTAGTAATCAGGTTCAGTATTTCCTGATGTAATTGGATCTAAGGCTTTGATAGAAAGATTGAAGTCTTGGGCTATTTGTTGAATACGCTTATCATCCATCCCAGGTTCAGTAAATATAGCTTTAACTTGAAACTCTTTAACTGCTTTACTGACTCTTTGGATATCTCTGGGAGAAATGCCAGCTTCAGGAATATCAACCACTGCCATTTGTTGTAAGTTATATCTTTGAGCTAAATAGAAAAAAGCATCATGAAAAGTAATAAACTTACATCCTTTTACTGGTGCTAATCTTTGGCGGAATTTGGTATCTAGCTGTTGGAGTTGGGCAAGATATTGTTCTGCATTACTGTTATAAATAGACTCTTGACCAGGATAAGCTTTAATTAAGCCATCCCGAATGTTTTTTATTTGCTCTTGTGCTAACACTGGATCGAGCCATACATGAGGATCTCCGCTTTCATGATGATGATGATCTTCTTCATGTTCATGTTCATGTTTATGATCTTCTTCATGTTCCTCTTCATGTTCTATATCTATAGTCTCTATCCCTTGACTAGCATCAATTTTTTTGAGTTGGGAATTTCCGACATTATTAATTAAATCTTCCAGGAATTCTTCTAATCCCAAACCATTTTTCACTAAAACATCCGCTTCTGCTAGGATACTAGCATTTTGGGGTGTGGCTTGATAATCGTGAACTTCTGAACCAGGAGGAATTAAGATATCTATCTGCTGAGATGAACCGACTATCCCCTTGGTAAAAAAATACATGGGAAGAAATGTCGCCACCACATTACTCTGGGATTTTGATTCGTCTGAGCTTGATTTTTGCTGCAAAGAACAAGAAGCCGTTGTTATTGAACTTAAAGTCAAGAAAATAATTAATAAATAGTATTTAATTCGATTTTTGCTAAAAAAGGAGCTAATACTAAACAACATTATATAAGCTATAATAAAAATTAATGATAATCATTATCATAACATCCCTATATATCTTGTGTCATTATTAATCCCAGTCGCAGTAATCGAAAAATCGGGAACATCCCATTTTGGCAAAAAGAAAAATAAG
>JASJDF010000215.1 GCA_030065715.1 Xenococcaceae cyanobacterium MO_188.B19
GTATTAGTTTGACGATAAAACCACTTTAACTTTCCTATTTCGACTTGACATTCTTCAATCATTGATAATTTATTGTTGCTTATTAATCATCTGACATTTACCATTTACAATGTTGAATGGTCAACTAACTTGCTAGCATTTTATACTGGTTTGAAAGTAGATGGAGGTTAACGGTTGGGGAGTTTGAGGCGCGCTGTATTTGAAAAATCAGCGTCGGGAGTAGTCACATATTCTCTCGTTGATGGGAGGCGGTCAATGATGTTAGGTCAGGACTTATAGGAATAATTCCCCCAGGGTTGAGAGGAAATAAGTTGCCATAATAATCTCTTTTGACACTTTCAATATCGCAGGTATCAGCAACCCCTGGTAATTGATAGATATCCCGTAAATAGTCTCCTAAGTTTGTGTAGTCCTGGATGCGTCGGCGACTACATTTGAACAGTCCATAATAAACAATATCGAAGCGAAATAATGTAGTAAATAAACGAATATCTGCCAAGGTTAGTTTCTTTCCGCATAGATAGCGATTGGTTGCCAGTACTTCATCTATCTGATCTAGAGTGGTAAAAAGTTCTTGACAAGCAGTTTCATAAGCAGACTGAGTTTGAGCAAAACCAACTTTATATACCCCGTTGTTAACGGTATGGTATATTTTCTCATTCCATTGGTCTATTTCTGGTTGTAATTCTGGAGGATAAAGATCAAGTTCTTGGTAGGTTGCAAATTCATTAAATTGAGAATTGAGAATTACAATAATATCTGCACTTTCGTTATTAACTATCGTCTTAGTTTTACTATCCCAAAGCACAGGAACAGTATATCTTCCCTGATATCCAGGTTGGGCTAATTGGTAAAGTTGGGGCATATCTTTACAACCTTCTGTGGTCGTTTCAAATACCCAGATACCTTCATCACTGGAAGGATAAACCACAGAGACAGGAATAGTTGCTTCCAAACCTTTGAGAGTTCTGACTACCAAAGTACGATGAGCCCAAGGACAACCCATTCCCACAAAAAGTTGATATCTTCCTTTTTCGGGGGGATAATCACTATCCCTAGCTATATTATTTCTGAATTGACTTGGCGGACGAACATAGTCTCCAGACTTATTGGATGGAGCAAGTTGAGACATCATAGTACGCCACATAGTTGTCCAGACAAATTTACCCAGTTGAACTATGTATTTAGAAGGCAGAGATTTGGACATATTGAATTTTTCCGTACCAATAATAAATTATTCCTGGATAGGTTGATTTTTGGTTAGCAGATTACCATACAGTAATAGGTTTTTCACCAGTATTGAAAGCAACTTGTGTTTTGATTAATCACATTTTTAGTTAATGAGGCTCTAATGATCAGCTTTGGTACTGTATCAAGATAAAATTATCTGAGACTATTACAGAATTAATTGCTCACTATTGACATAAGTCTATATTTCAATGAGTTTAAACTGGATTACCCGCGCCGATCGCCTAAGTGCCTTACCTCCCTATGTTTTTGCCCGTTTAGATGAGCTTAAAGCCCGTGCTAAAGAGCAGGGATTAGATTTAATCGACTTGGGGATGGGTAATCCTGATGGTAGTGCGCCACAACCAGTAATTGATGCTGCGATCGCAGCTTTGGGAAATCCTCAAAATCACGGCTATCCACCTTTTGAAGGGACAGCAAGTTTTAGAGCTTCCATTACTAGTTGGTACAAACGTTGCTATACTGTGGAACTCGACCCAGACAGTGAAGCTTTACCTCTAATTGGTTCCAAAGAAGGTTTAGGACATTTGGCACTAGCTTATGTGAACCCTGGAGATATTATTCTAGTTCCTAGTCCTTCCTATCCTGCTCATTTTAGGGGACCTCTAATTGCAGGAGGAGAAATCTACCATATCAATCTTGCAGCAGAAAAAAATTGGCTAATTGATTTTAGTTCTATTCCTGAAGCAGTAGCCCAAAAAGCCAAAATACTCTATTTTAATTATCCCAATAATCCGACTACTGCTACTGCTCCTAGGGAATTTTTTGAGGAAGCAGTAGCTTTTGCCCGTCACTACGAAATATTATTAGTCCACGATCTCTGTTATGCAGAATTAGCCTTTGATGGTTATCAACCCACCAGTTTATTAGAAATACCTGGAGCAAAAGAATTAGGAGTTGAGTTTCATACCCTTTCTAAGACCTATAATATGGCTGGTTGGCGGGTTGGTTTTGTCGTCGGCAATGCAGATGTAATTCAGGGGCTACGCACCCTTAAAACCAATTTAGATTATGGCATCTTTGCAGCTATCCAAAAAGCAGCGGAAACTGCCTTGCAATTACCCGATAAGTATATAAAAGAAGTTCAAGAACGTTACAGTACTCGCAGGGATTTTTTAATTAAAGGTTTAGGAGAACTAGGTTGGGACATACCCCCCTCTAAAGCTACGATGTATCTTTGGGTAAAAACTCCTGTGGGGCAAGGTTCAACAGAATTTGCTCTGGATGTTCTCCAAAATACAGGAGTCGTTGTGACCCCAGGAAACGCCTTTGGGGAAGCAGGAGAAGGCTATGTCAGAGTTAGTCTCATTGCAGATTGCGATCGCTTGGGTGAAGTGATCCGTCGTTTTAAAGAAGCAGGAATTAAGTACAAATAATAATATCTTTTAAAATAGTTGGGTCTACTAATCAGGTTCACCCAACTTATTTCTAAATATTGCTTCTCCATAATCTTGTTCTAATTTCTTAATAATATTACTACTGATAGAAAATCTCGTAATTCGCGGATTACCTAAATAAAAAGTATAGTATTCATTTGAGGATTCTGTAGCAGCTATTTTACGATAGAAAATGTCATCCCAAGGTATCAATAAAGTAGGCACAAAAAGATTAAGAGGGAATAACATACTCGAAGCAGAAAGATAAAGTCCATAGTCTAATATTCCAATACCCAAGCCACTTAGAGACATAACCCCAGCTTTATTTTCGCTTTTGAAAGTTATTCTCTCATTTTCTGTAACTAAAAATGTATTAGGTAAATTATCTTCTGTTTTATATTTTTCTGACAGTTCTTTCCACCCACCAGCAGAAGAAGTTAGCGATGTTACTACGAAAATACCAATAATTGCAAAAAGAATATTTTTAATTAGGTCAAACATCTAAATTTCTATCTATACTCACCTAATCTAGTTTGACATTATCTCCACTGTATAGTCATCTATTAATCTGAAATGTTTTATTCTCGTCATCTTTATTTGAGAATTATTCTACGATAGAGAATATATGAATAAACTTTAAGATTGTATTGAATTGGAAGTTGCGGTATTTAGCAAATATACTTAGGTTATCGTCAATGTTAAAAATAGTGTGAAAAATCTAAACAGTGATGAAAAATAAATACAGTCTTTATGAACAAGATTATAATCTCTGGCAAGAAAAAGAAATTGCTGCTTTAAAAAACAGAGACATCAATCAGCTTGATTGGGAAAATTTAATTACCGAAATATCAGAAGTGGGAAAAAGTCAAAAGAGGGCTTTAAAAAATTATACTCAGAGATTAATAGAGCATCTTTTAAAGATTAAATACTGGTATTCTGAACAAGAAAGAAACCGAGATCACTGGATCATTGAAGTTAGTAATTTTCGGGATAATATTATCGATATTTTAGAAGATTCTCCTAGTCTGAAAAATTATTTGCAAGAAAATTATGATGATTGGTACGGTAAGAGTGTTAAAAGAGTGAGTCGAGTCTTTACAGTTCCAGAGAATGACAAAATAGTATTATCCGAGCTTTTGTCAGAAAAATATTTTGGAGATTAGCTTACAATTGTCTATTTGTTAGTCAATATTATTCTAAATCCTGTTCATCCCCTTTACTTAAGAATTCTTCTACAATCTAAAATAGGGAATATATGAAGAAACTTTAAGAAGCTGAGGATATGAAACGGATAGTCTTGATTGCGGGGTTTGAATCCTTTAACGCCAACTTATATAGACAAGCTGCAAAGTTAGCTACTGATCGTTGTAGTGAATTGGAAGTTACCGTATTCAGCGATCGCGATATTACCACTAATCCTAACACTGTTGCAACCGCTTTAGAAGCAGCAGATGTATTCTTTGCAAGTTTGGTTTTTGACTATGACCAAGTTATTTGGTTACGCGAGAGAGTACAAGATATCCCTATTCGTTTAGTATTTGAATCTGCATTAGAGTTAATGAGCCTAACTCGTTTGGGTAAATTTGTTATTGGGGATAAACCCAAAGGAATGCCTAAACCTGTTAAATTTATCCTTAGTAAGTTTACCAATAGCAAAGAAGAAGACAAACTTGCTGGCTATATTAGCTTTTTAAAAACAGGTCCCAAACTACTTAAATATATTCCAGCCAAAAAAGTTCAAGATTTACGCAATTGGTTAATTATATATGGTTATTGGAATGCAGGAGGAACAGAAAATGTTGCTTCTATGTGTTGGACATTAGCAGAAAAGTATTTAGGTTTAAAAGTAGGGGAAATTCCTGAAGCAATTGAAACTCCCAACATGGGTTTATTACATCCAGAATACCAGGGTTATTTTACTTCACCCCAAGATTATTTAACTTGGTATAAAAACTCCCCCCTTAATAAGGGGGGCTGGGGGAGATCAAAATCAGTTATCGGTATTCTTTTATATCGCAAGCACGTTATTACTAAACAGCCATATATTCCTCAGTTAATCGAACATTTTGAGAAGCAAGATTTAATCCCTTTACCTATATTCATTAACGGTGTTGAAGGTCATGTTGCAGTACGAGATTGGATGAGTACTAATTATGAACAAGAACAAAGAAAAAAAGGTAATAAAGAAATTCTTTCTTTAAAAGAAGAAGCAGTAAAAGTTGATGCCATTGTTTCCACTATTGGCTTTCCTTTAGTCGGGGGACCCGCAGGTTCCATGGAAGCAGGAAGACAAGTAGAAGTAGCAAAAAAAATCTTGTCTGCTAAAAATATTCCCTATATAGTTTCTGCACCCTTATTAATCCAAGACATTCACTCTTGGACGAGAAAAGGGATTGGCGGTTTACAGAGTGTAGTTTTATATTCCCTTCCCGAACTAGATGGCGCGATCGATACTGTACCATTAGGAGGGTTAGTAGGAGAAGATATTTATGTCATTCCTGAAAGACTCCACAGATTAACAGGAAGGCTGAAAAACTGGATTAAACTCAGACAAACTAAACCCCAAGATCGAAAAATTGCCATCATATTATATGGCTTTCCTCCTGGTTATGGCGCAACAGGAACAGCAGCCTTATTAAACGTACCAAAAAGCCTTTTAAAATTTCTTCAAGCACTAAAAGCACAAGGCTATAACGTTGGAGAATTACCAGAAAATGGAGAAGAAATAATTAAACAAATCAAAGAAGCTGATGAATTCCCCCCCCTTATTAAGGGGGGTCAGGGGGGATCGTTAGTCAACGTAAAAACCCTCGAAAAACAGTTAGGTTATCTCCTCACATCTCGTATTGAAAAACAATGGAAATCTCTCACTGGTACAGGAATAAAAACCTACGGTGACAACTATCAAATTGGGGGAATTGAGTTAGGAAATGTCTGGATAGGTGTGCAGCCACCATTAGGAATTGCTGGTGACCCCATGCGTTTAATGTTTGAAAAAGACTTAACCCCTCATCCTCAATATGCTGCTTATTACAAATGGCTGCAAAATGATTATCAAGCTGATGCTATTGTTCATTTTGGAATGCACGGTACAGTAGAATGGTTGCCTGGTTCTCCTTTAGGTAATACTGGGTATTCTTGGTCAGATATTTTACTAGGAAATCTGCCTAACTTATATATCTATGCTGCCAATAATCCCTCAGAATCTATCTTGGCAAAACGTAGAGGTTATGGTGTTTTAATTTCTCACAATGTTCCTCCTTATGGTCGTGCGGGATTGTATAAAGAACTAATTAGTCTAAGAGAATTAATTGCAGAATATCGGGAAGACCCAGAAAAAAATACTGCACTGCGAGATATTATTACTCAAAAGATTGTTGATGCTGGGTTAGAAAGAGATTGCAAGTTTATAGAAGGAGAAAAACAAGGAATTAGTTTTACTGTCGAGAATAGTAAATTGTTTAGTAAAACAGTAATAAATAATTACTTTGTAGAGATATATGAATATCTACAAGTATTAGAACAAAGGTTATTTTCTTCTGGGTTACATATATTAGGAGAAGCACCGAACAAAGAAAATTTAAAATCCTATCTAGATGCTTATTTTGATGATGATTTATCGGAAGATTTGATCCATAACCTCACAACACAAACCCCTGTAGGGGCGATTCGCGTTTCCGAAGGGGGCGAAGCAACCCCCCTACCCAAACATTATGATGAGGCACAAAAAATCAGTAATTTGTTGGCACAAAATACCGATGAATTAACCAATTTATTACGGGGTTTGAATGGAGAATATATACCTCCTGCGCCTGGTGGTGACTTGTTAAGAGATGGTGCAGGAGTGTTACCAACAGGCAGAAATATTCATGCTTTAGACCCCTATCGGATGCCTTCCCCTGGTGCTTATGAAAGAGGTAGAGAAATTGCCAAGAAAATTATTCAAGAACATTTAACAGAAAAAGATAGCTATCCTGAAACTGTAGCAGTAATGTTGTGGGGTTTAGATGCAATTAAAACGAAGGGAGAATCTTTAGGAATATTATTAGAATTAGTAGGGGCTGAACCAGTTAAAGAAGGTACGGGAAGAATTGTACGTTATGAGTTGATTCCTTTAGAAAAATTAGGTCATCCTCGCATAGATGTTTTGGCTAATCTTTCAGGAATATTTAGAGATACTTTCGTCAATATTATTGAGTTATTGGATGACTTATTTCAACGGGCAGCAGAAGCAGATGAAGCATCAGAAAACAATTTTATTCGTAAACATTATTTACTATTAAAAGAACAAGGAATAGATAATGCCTCAGCTAGACTATTCTCTAACCCTGCTGGTGATTTTGGTTCATTAGTAAATGACCAGGTTGTAGATAGTAATTGGGAATCAGGTGATGAACTGGCTAATACTTGGAGTAAGCGGAATAGCTTTAGTTACGGTAGAAAAGATAAGGGGCAAGCTAGACCAGAAGTATTGCAACAATTACTGAAAACTAGCGACAGAATTGTCCAAGAAATTGACTCTGTAGAGTATGGTTTAACCGATATTCAAGAATATTATGGCAACACTGGCGGATTAAAACTCGCAGCCGAAAAGGAGAGTGGAAAAGAAGTAGAAGCCTCTTTTGTAGAGAGTTTTTCTAAAGATACAACTCCCCGTAAATTAAAAGATTTACTCCGCATGGAATACCGCACTAAACTATTAAACCCCAAATGGGCGGATGCAATGGCAGATCAAGGTAGTGGTGGTGCTTATGAAATATCTCAACGCATGACTGCTTTAATCGGATGGGGTGGTACAGCAAAATTTCAAGATGACTGGGTCTATGATCAAGCAGCAGATACCTATATGCTAGATGCAGAGATGGCTAAAAAGTTACAAGATGCTAATCCTGAAGCTTTTCGTAATATTGTAGGAAGAGCTATTGAAGCTCATGGAAGAGGTTTCTGGAATGCTGATGATGAGAAGTTAGAGAAGTTAAGAGAGTTATATCAAGCTGCTGAAGATGAGTTGGAAGGAGTTACAGTCTAACTATTAGTTTAGTTGCTATAAGTCATTATCTAAACGATATTTCTCTGCCATTACTTCCGCATTTTGATATACAGATATCGGGTCTTTAAGCATATCTCCTGGTTGAGATTCCAACTCTTTAGTTGATATGCCAACACGACCTTTTTCTACATCAAGATAAGTAACTATTCCTCTAACCCAACCACGAAGTTGAAAAATTTCTTTTTGATAAATTTTGCTTGTATTTTCTACAGGTGTTTGAGAAATCATAGAAAGATGTAATAAAGCATGAATTCCACAAATATTGATGAATAATCCATAGGGTTTAAATGCTGCTACTGTTCCATCTACAAGTTGACCTAATTTTAATGTTTTTAGTCTGGCTTTTTGTAGATTAAATAATCTTTCCCGTTCTTCTTTTTTTCTGATTCTGGTATCGTACACTTGATATTCAGCATCTATTTCTTTTTCACGTTTTCTATACCAATCTGAATCAATTTCGCCTAAAGCAATATCAACAGGCAAATTTTTATATAAATCTGCTAAAACCCCTATTCTATCGTGGCTAGTCGTAGAAACGAAATATAAAAAGTTTCTCAGATTATATAATTCTTTTTGTTCTAACGTTGTTTGTATACTGTCTATTCCTGTTTCTGGAACTCGCAGATCTCCACCACCATACATTGCCAAACGCATTTTCCAATTTGGAATTCGATCTGTCTTGTGAAGTAAACTATCCCAATTTATATTACTAAGGACAACAAATGAAGAAGCTGAAACAACATATCTTTCTTGAATAAAATCTATGATTCCATCATAAAAACATTGAATTAAATTTTTGGGTTTTATAGACTTTTGAAGATAAATAGTAGCTGCTTTGGTATCTCTAAATGTCCACGGTTCAATTGTAAAATTTATCTCTTCATCGTCCTTTTGTTTCACATTTAAAGTAACACCATAACCTTCTTCATCAATTGTCATTTTTGCAGGTAATACCCGATCACGTATTTTTCCTAACCATATATATAATTCTTCAAAAGGATCGGATACAATCTTTGAGGGTTTGATTTGAAGACAAACATTATTAGCTTCTATTCTGATTAATATTCTTGTATAAGATTTCTGAATTAGAGTAATATTCATTTAGCGATTAGCAATTGGCAAAAACCAGGATATAAGACTTACCTCATTAAAACTATAATCGCTATAGTTAGCTTTGTTTTTAACAAAAAAAAGAGGGGAATTTCCCCCTTTTCTTAACTAATTTTGATTTACAGTGGTCATCTGAGACTCAAATAACCGTTTTAGCCATCCCTTGAGATATTTACGATTTGCTGCTTGTTGTTCTGGATCGGTAGTATCTAGAGGATGAGGTGCTAAACCTTTCACTGCTGCGGTGGTGACACAAAACAT
>JASJDF010000216.1 GCA_030065715.1 Xenococcaceae cyanobacterium MO_188.B19
CTTGGGTTAGAAGACAGCTTATAAATTTAGAAAAATCAAAGAAACTTTCTCTAAAGTTAGTATTTTTAACTAGTATGTTAATAACTAGTTTAGTTACAGGAATGCGATCGCTTTCTTTATTTCAAAATTGGGAATTAGCAGCATTCGATTTATTAATGCGGACTCGTCCTTTAGAAACTGAAGATTCTCGTTTATTAATTATAGGAGCAACAGAACAAGATTTAAATAATTATGGTTATCCTTTACCAGATAGAATTATTGCCAAATTATTAAATAAAATACAAGAATATAATCCTAGTGCGATCGGTTTAGATATTGTCAGAGATAATCCTGTACCAAAGGAAGATTTATCAGGTTATCAATCATTAAATTACCATTTTAAAAACAATCCTAAATTAATTCCTGTCTGTGCTTTTGATACTAATATTGCTCCTCCATCAGCAAGTCCCAGTGTACAACTTGGTTTTGTCGATTTATACGATGATAGAGAATTTAATCCCCAAGATGATACAGTTCGTCGCTATCTTTTATCCCGTAGTACTAATAATTCTTCAGAAATCTGTCCTTCGCCTTATTCCTTTGCTTGGCAACTAATTTATTTGTATTTAGATAATAAAAAAATTGAGATTAATACTATAGATAATAAATGGAAATTTGGTTCTTTAATTGCTAAAAGATTACAAAAACGTAGTGGTGGATATCAAAACTTAGATGCCAGAGGTAATCAAATATTAATTAACTATCGCAATACTCATAATCCTCAAAAAATTGTTCAACAAATAGGATTGGGAGATATTCTTAATAAAAAAATTGCTCCTACTTTAATTGAAGATAGAGTTATTCTAATAGCTGTAACAGCTTCTAGTGTCCAAGATTCCCATGATACACCTTATGGAGAAATGCGCGGTGTTAATATCCACGCTCATGTTATCAGTCAAATTCTTAGTGCTGTAGAAAATAATAGACCTTTAATAAAATGGTTCACTCTGTGGCAGGATATGGTTTTTATCTGGGTTTGGTCATTTATAGGTGGGTTGGTAATTTGGTATTTTTCCACAGTATTTAGCAGGAGTATAGCTATAGGAATATTAGTAGTGATTCTCCATACTTTCTGTTGGATAATGTTTATCCAAGGCTTTTGGCTACCCCTAATCCCATCTGTTATAAGTCTTATTACTACAGCAGTTAGTTTAGTTCTGTTGATGCGAAGAAAAAGAATGTAGAATAATAATTTATTATTGAACGACCGTTACGCTTTAATGCTACAATTTCAGTTATAAACAGGCAAACCGTTACAGTATGACTGGCATTCATTATAAAAAGCTTGGCAAAAGCAAACCCGTTAGAATTCCCAGTGATGCAGAACAGTGGTGTAAAGAAATTGTCCGAATTCTTGATACAAAAGAAAATCCGCAGCAATTAATGGAATTGCTAAAAATGATAGCAGAACAAGCAAAATGAGTAACCAAACACAAACTGATTGGGCAGTAGGGGTATTAAATAAACTAACTAGCAATGGAGAAAGAATTGCAGTGCTTGAATTCAAATTAGATGAATTTAAGCAACAGGCAAAGGAACGCTTTGATCTCCTAGATGAAGGATTAGATAAGATAAATAAAAGATTAGATAAGATAGATAAAAAACTCGAAGAAAGCGATGGTGTTGTCCAGAATATTAACAATAAGCTCGAACAAAATGATGGGCAATTAAATCAAACTGAAACGAGATTAGACGATATAGAAAAGGTTATTAAGCAGATACAAATTGCTCTAAAACTTCTTAAATGGATTGCTGGAGGAGTAGGGGCTATTTTACTGTCTATTGTTGCCAATTTTTTGTATTCTTGGTTCAGTTGAATATTTTAGCAATCCCATTATACTATTTACATTACCGTAGCCAGTTTTCTAGCTGAATATTGGGGATGTTAACAATCTAAACTCGAAAAATTGCTTTTTTTGGCTTTGTCGAACTGACGTTATATAAATTTTAACGGAATCTATTAATCTAATGATTATCGACATCCTAAATTCTTAGAAGCTAATTGAGAAACTAGTTCCACATTTCCTTTCTCATTAACAACCCATGCGCTTGCTTCAATAATAGGTTTTGTTGCTGGTTGCAAAACAGAAGAATTGGTAGTAGATTTTTCTCTCCATTCGGTTGGTAATTGAACATCAACAAAAATATTGTTACTGTCTAAAGGTTCATAGGGACTGGTAGGTAAACCGCCACGACCAGTATCAATAAAGCTGCTATTGTTTCCTGTTTTTCCTCTTCCAATGTCACAGATATTTCGTGCCAAGAGTGCTGACACATCAACAGGAACATCGGGTAACTTAACCAAACTAGAAGCAGGATCGACATCAGGAGTATTTATAGAAATAGTACCATCAAGTCCAAACTTAGAAGAAGCACTAATGTTTATATTATCTCTGCCAAAAATACTATTAGTGTTAATGTTTATATTACCCCCATCTCCTTCAAACGCTTCAGCAGTAATTTGATGTTTATTTTCAGTAGGGAAAGCCAGGATGAAATCAGAGTTTATAGTGATATTGCCTCCATCTCCTCCTGCTTCGGCTGTTCCTCCGGTAGCACTGATTTCTCCGCTGTTTGTTAACTGCAAGTTACCATCTATATTGAGGTTAATGTCGCCTCCTTGATTGCTAGCTGTTTTGGCTGTAATCGTACCATTATCTAAAATGAGTTCTCCTGCTGATAAATTCGTACTTCCACCAATACCGCTTCCTTCACTGTTTACAGCTATGACTGCCCCATCTTTTACTTCTATCCTATTAGGGGTTTGATTTTGAGTTAAGATGTCTCCAGCATTTCCTTCTGAGCTTGATTCTGCACTAGCAAAAATACCACTCTTATTACCAGTCAGAATAATATTATTGCTAACTTTTAAGAAAATATCTCCTGCATTTCCTTCAGCAAAACTACTAGTAACTACCGCTGCACCATCGCGAACAATTAAATCTCTAGTTTCAATCCTCAAGTCTCCTGCATTACCAGTTCCCTCAGTATCGGTAAACAAGCCAGTGGGATTTGCAGCATCTACTGGTGTATTAATCAATTCCACAGAATCAGAAGCAATGACTGTTAAATCTCCGCCTTCTCCTTCAGCAAAAGTCTTAGCAACTACCTCTGCACCATCTCGAACAATTAGCTTTTCGGTTTCAATCCTCAAATCTCCCGCGTCTCCAGCACCTTGTGTACTAGCAAACAAACCGCTGATATTCCCATCTTTTATCCCGCTTAATTCCACAGAATCAGAAGCGATGATTGTTAAATCTCCGCCTTCTCCTTCAGCAAAACTGCCACTTAATACAACTGCCCCATCCTGAATAATTAATCTTGGAGTCTCAATTTCTAAATCTCCTGCATTACCACTTCCACTAGTTTCAGCAAACAAACCACCACTACGAACAGTACCATTTGGATCGATCCATGTTCCCGTCAGCTTTACAAACTCTGAGGCATTCACCGTTAATTTCCCTGCTGGATGCTCTCCAAAAGTAGAACTTGATATAAATCCTCCGTCCTTAACTATCAATTTTCCAGTATTAATTGTTAAGTTACCACCTTCACCAGAACCCGCAGTCTGACTAGCCAAAATACTGGTAAGAGAGGCACTTGCTGCTATGCCACTCAGTTCCACAGAATCAGAAGCATTTACCGTTAAATTTCCCGCTGCTCCTTCACCTAAGGTTGTAGTTATTATGCTTGAACCACCAGTCAGTGAGACTGTTCGTGCTCTAATATTGATGTCAGCACCATTACCCGATCCGCTCAAAATACTATTCCCAATAACAGCACTATTGGCTAGGGCAATAGTCTCATTAGCAAGTAGAAGAATCTCACCTACATCACCAGTGCCATAGGAAGTAGCCTCTATGCCAGAATTTTGAATGACAATGCGAGTGTTGATGTCAAATGTCAACTCACCACCAGGAAAGATAATTCCACTGCGAGAATCGATAATTACATCACCGCTGTTACCTGAAAATCCTCCAAATCGATCATTTGTCCGAATTATTCCAACTTCCATATTTCCAATCGGTGCTTTACCAGACTGATACTGATTGGATAAAAATACTAAACCATCAGGTTTGGCAATAGTAATTTCTTGAATATTAATATCTGCTGACGTTGGGATCTGACTAGAATTAGTTTCTCTCAAAGCATCAATTATTCCCAAAGGATCTTGAACGGCAATTACTCCAGCACGAACATCTAATGTAGGTTTTATACTGCTATCTATCTCTGAAATAGTTCCATTAGATAAAGTTACTGTTTCTGTTAAAGAATTTTTTTCACTACTACCATTAATAGTAATAGATTCAATATTAACTGAACCTCCAGCAAAAATATGTAATGAACTACCTATATAATCAGCAAAATTTACATTCCCTCCAACATAAATCTGTATATTATCAGAGCTAGTTAAACTTCCATTACTACCATCTAGTGTATTGATGCTAAAGTTGCCGTTACTCCAATAGTTGATATTACCTTCTATAGCATTAGGAGAAGTGAGGGTCATATTTCCACCAGAGAATAAACCACTATCAGAATTATTTAAAGCAGAAATATTAATTAAATTTTCTCCTGTAATGAATAAATTATTTCTTGCAATAGCTTTAAAGGCTAAATTTACACTATCACTAATATTGATATTATTTTGGGCTTCTAAAAATAGATTATTACCTGATTCTAATGTTCCTGTTAACGTTAAATTATTGGCTGCAAAAGTTAAATCGCCACTGACTTGTAAATTACCATAACTTTCGATAACAGATTCTGTATTATTAGAACCATATTGTACTCCCAAGGGAATATTTATAGTTAGTAAAGGTGGTTCTTGAGGATTAGTAGCACTAAATTCTAAATTATCATTAAATACGATGCTATCAGCAGTAGTAGCAAAAAACGAACCACCAATATCTAAGCTGCCAGTTTTCCCAAAAATAATACCATTGGGATTAATTAAAAATAAGTTGGCACTACCATTAGCTTTTATGAGTCCATTAATATCCGAAACTTCTCCACCTGTAACACGAGAAAAAATATTTTCTATAGCTAAATTATTATTAAACCAAGCCGTCTGTCCTTCTGTTATGGAGAACTGTTCAAAACTGTGGAATAAATTCGTATTAACCTCTGTTCCACCATTGATTTGAAGGATATTTCCTTGATTTACTATTACAGAGTTCTGAGGCAAAGTGTTATCTGGTGACACTTGTGATCGCGCTATTAAGGGACAAAAAATGGCTAGTAAACTGGCACAATATAATGGGAATTTAGGTTGCATTTTACTAGAGCAGTTAGAAATAATTTTAATAATATGTTGTTAACTATTGAAATATCAATAAAACTAATCTAATTTGTTACAAACACCGTTACTTTTGTTAATGTATTTTATCTAGTTTGTAATAGTATCTAACTTTGTAAAAAAGTGATTGTACATTCCTACGGAAAGATCGCGTATTGGAGCAAGAGATATAGTGAAGTTTTCCGAAAGTAGTATTTTGTAAATACGACAAATTTTGGTTATGGAGATCGCAACATCCTCAAAATCTCGACTTGCAATAGTGTTAAAAGCACTATAATAAATAGTGTAAGATATAGCGTCATTAATGGCTTATGCCTACCAAAAGTATTAACATCACTATCGACCAAGAAATATTAGCAAAACTCGATTCTATTGTTGCTAATAAGAGTTACCCCAACCGCAGTCGCATCATTGAAGAAGCTATCAAAGAAAAGCTGCAAATTTTAGACGAACAAATTATTGGAGAACAAGCCAAACTATTAGCTCAAAATGAAGCGGAAGAATGGCTGGAGGGAGAATTAGAACTTTGGCAAGAAGAATATTAAAGAAAGGTATTTATTGGGCAAAACTCGATCCGACAATTGGTACAGAACAAGCTGGAACAAGACCAGTTTTAGTTATCAGTATTAATTCTTTTAATCAAAACAGCAATAGTGTAATTGCCTTGGCTGTTACCAGTAAAAAACCTAAAGTTCAATATCCTTTGGTCTATGAGTTACCCGAAAATTTATTACCGAAACCATCTTGGGTGAAAATCACTCAAATTCGTACCCTCAGCACTCAAAGATTGGGGGGGTTTATCGCTTCTATTAACGATCAACAATTCGAGCAAATAATGTCTGGTTTTAATCGTTTGTGCGGATATCAAACTTAAACATTTTAAAAAAGCGATCGCATCTTGGAGCAAGAGAGATGAAAAAATGCGATCGCCAAACTATTGACAAAAGCCAAAAGATTTTAGACAAAATTAAAATCGGCACTAATTATGACATCAGTCGTATCTTGGACAATTGCAATCAGATCACCCTTGTATTCAATAAAAGTATCTTGAGCCGAGATTCCATAGCGGTTGCCATAAGTTAGAGAATAATCAGCTATGTCACCAAAAACTTCAAATTTATCTCCTTCTTGCCAATCGAAATCAGTGATTCTGGCAAACCCGAAGCCAGCAGTTTCACCATAGTAAACAGTGCCATCATTGAGAAAAGTATTATCTCCCAAAACAAAAGTATCTGCACCTTGACCACCAGTTAAGATATCGTATTCCTCTGTAAATCCATAACCATTGAGAAGATCATCACCATCACCACCTCGGACGATATCCCCTCCTAAACCACCATATAGAGTATCGTTGTCACCTTCCCCATTAATTTTATCTTTGCCAGCTCCCCCAAAAATAAGATCTTCGCCATCTCCAGTATTAATCCTGTCAGCACCTCTAGAACCAGTAATTTGGTCATTTCCACTACCAGTACGAACTCTCTCGAAATTAATTGCTGTCTCACCAGCAAAGTTTGTAATACCAGTTTCCATATTTAAAATATAGGTGTTATCCCAAAAACGAACATCTAAAGTATCAAAACCTTCACCACCATCCATCTGGTCAACACCGAAGCCACCATTAACGGTATCATCTCCTGCACCTCCGTATATAACGTCATTACCATCACTACCAAATAACCTATCGCGACCATTTCCTCCAAAAATATAATCATTTCCTTTATCCCCATTGACAGTATCATTTCCATCAAGAGCATTAATCAAATCATTACCTAAAGTTCCTCTAAGCAAGTCATTTCCATTGGTAGCTGCCATTGTGTCATCTCCAAAATTTATTAATTTTCAGGTTTATTGTTTATCAACAACTCTGTTATTTAAATCTTCAAGCCAAAAGAAAGCGATCTGTTCAAGAGCAAGATAAATTAGAAATAGCGATCGCCATGAATCCAGTAATTTAAAACACTACGAAATCACTGGCGATGAGAGACAAGCCGCTATCTAAGCTGGCAATTTGCACTTGTCCAGCACCTCCAGTTCCGTCGGAATCAAAGAAAATATCGCCGTTAGAAGAGTTATAAATAATGCGATCGCTACTATCGGCAGCACTCGAACCTACAGTAAATTGAGAACTTAGCAAACTTCCAAAATTCAATCCCGCACCAAAATTTGCTCTATAGAGATGAATTTCATCATTTTCTGTCCAATCAAAGTCGGTAATTGTATCAACTCCATCATTAGGAGAATAGATTCTAAACTTATCAGCACCAGAACCACCAGTTAAGGTATCGTTCCCTGTTCCTCCAATTAAAAAGTCATTACCAGAGCCACCATTAATATAGTCTGCACCAGAATGGGCGGAAAGATAATCATTTCCCGAACCTCCATAAAGTCTGTCATCACCAGAGTCGCCAAATATTAAGTCATCACCAAAAGAACCATCAAGGATATCATTTCCAGTCCAACCGCTTAGAGTATCATTGCCATAATTCCCGAAAATATAATCATTTCCAGAATCACCGTAAAGTTTGTCATTTCCGAAACCGCCATACAGTTCGTCGTCATCATTTCCACCTCTAAGAAAATCATTACCAGTCCCTCCATAAAGACGGTCATTACCATCTTTTCCTTCTAAAACATCATCTCCAGAGTCACCATAAAGAGTGTCATTTTTTGTTCCTCCAATGAGAGTATCATTTCCGTCATAGCCTCTCATGCTCCAAGGTTTCCATCTTTTGATAATAGGAGAACGAACTTTGTGCGCTACTTTATAATCATCGTTACTAGTGCCGTAATAGTATTCAACCATGTTTCTTTACTCCAAATCTGCGAACAATTACATATTCACAGACCCTATACCGAGATCAAGAGTTAGAATGACCGAGATATTACTGACTTTGTATTGAGTTTTTACTGATTTACTTAATTCATAGCGTTCATAAAGTACTGTCTTCGGCAGATTGCACCTTAGAATTTAACTTCAGTATAAAAAACTATATATTTCAATATTTGTATTCAAGATATATTTATTAGGTGAAGTATATTCTACATTTAGTATTTTAAATAAGATGTCTTTCTCTGCAAAAGTAGTAAGAGCATTTTTTATCAGTTCTACTCTAGCTTTAGGGATCCCCTTTACTCCTTTTTTAGCATTAGCAGAAAGACCAAAAACACCTAATACTGGTACTCCTTCAGGAAATACTACCCCAGGAGCAACTCGTCCTGAAGTAGTTTGTCCAGAAACGGCTAAACCTTTAACTGCTATATTCGCCAATCAAGGACAAGATTTTACTTTAGAAGCATATCCTACTTTTTTCTTTTATATTCCCTATAATCCCCAACAAATAAGTTTGATGGAGTTTTTAATTTTAAACGAAACTCAAACTAAGACTGTTTATCACAGTTCCATTAAATTAAATAATCAATCAGGAATTATCAAAGTCCAACTACCTCCAAAAACCCAGAATTTATTAGCAATTAATACTACTTATTATTGGCGTTTAAACCTTGATTGTAAACCTGATAAAACAGTTGCTCCTGACTTAGTATTAAATGGTTGGATTAGGCGAATTTCTGTTAATTCTGACATTGCTTTAGATTTAGAATCAGCTAAATCTAAGACATACCTAACTTATAAAAATCATAGTATTTGGTATGATGCGATCGCGAATTTAGCAGAATTATA
>JASJDF010000217.1 GCA_030065715.1 Xenococcaceae cyanobacterium MO_188.B19
CGTAACCCTAATTGTGGAGAAGCAGTATTTTTGGGTATGTCTAATCAAAAAGGCTATCGGCAAGGTCTGATTGGTTTAGAAACATTCACTACTCTCAAACAAGTTGTTCAAGGTTGACCACTCTATAACATGATTCCTCTTAGGGATAATAATCCAACCCAAACCACCCCGATTATTGTTTATATTTTAATCACTATTAATATAATTGTTTTTCTTCATCAACTCAGTTTGGGTTCTGGTTTGGGAGAATTTTTTCAGCTTTATGCGGTTATTCCCCAACAATTGAGTGATAGTTTAGATGGAATTAGATCGACTCAATCTTTTCCCGAAATTTTGACCTTAATTAGTTCCCAATTTCTCCATGGTGGATTGATGCATATTGGCTTTAATATGTTATTTCTTTGGACTTTTGGCAATAATATTGAAGAAGATTTGGGTCATTTAAAATTTTTGATGTTCTACCTGATCTGTGGGATTTTAGCTGGTTTAACCCATTGGTTTTTTGGTATGGAATCTACTATCCCTACTATTGGTGCATCAGGCGCGATCGCAGGAGTTATGGGAGCATATATAATTAAGTATCCTAAAGCCCAAATTGAAACTTTACTACCCCTAGGTTTTTTTATTACTACAGTCAGAATTCCTGCGGTTTTCTTTCTCGGCTTCTGGTTTTTACAACAAGCCATTAGTAGTGTAGCTTCTTTGGGAATGCCAGAAGGCATGTCAGGAGTTGCATATTGGGCGCACGCAGGAGGCTTTGTTTTTGGCGCAATTCTTGCTCCTGTGATGGGAGTATTTAATGATAATTAATTTTGCCTAAATACTTAAGTATTTGTTCGGATAATTAACCCAAAATATCTGTATTCAAAATAAGGAATTATTCCCAAGCGAGATAGCGATAAATAATCAACAATGGAGAATAGAACAATATTTTTACGTAGCTTATCTATTTTTCCTAAATAAAGACATGGTAGACATTAAATTTGATTATCGCTTTGCCTCCGAAGAATTTTTTACAGAAGAAGTTAAAACAGTCTTAGAAGCAGCAGGGAAAATTTGGTCAGACTTATTAGAAGATGATTTTGAGAATATTCCTGCGGGAGCACAATTTACAGTTCAAAATCCTGTAACAGGAGCAGCAGAAAATATCACCCTAAACGAAGCAATTGATGATCTTTTGATCTTTGTCGGAGCAAGTGAGAATCCTTTTGGTGGTGCAGGAAATAATACCAGAGGTTTTGATAGTGGAGATACTCATCTAAAAGGATGTTGTTGTAACTATTGTCATAGTCATCCAGAAAATAACGCAGACTTATCCGAGACTGGTATTTTAAATTCTTCTGCTGATGTTGGGTTATTAGCTCAAGCTAAAGTAGATGGCACAGACTTACAAGGGGATAGATTTCAAAGAAGAATTGCTAGTGACTTTCGTGGTACTGGGGCAGTTACAGATTTTGAACCTTGGGCAGGAGTGATTTCTTTTTCTACTAATCTCCCTGGAAACACAGAGTGGGATTTTAGCCTAGGTAACCCCGATCCAGACAAATTTGATTTTATAACTGTAGCTCTCCACGAAATTG
Organism: Xenococcaceae cyanobacterium MO_188.B19; assembly: GCA_030065715.1. GTDB lineage: Bacteria > Cyanobacteriota > Cyanobacteriia > Cyanobacteriales > Xenococcaceae > JASJCP01. The sequence continues at coordinate 1,581 of JASJDF010000217.1, forward strand.
GTCATGTTTTAGGTTTTGGAGTTGCTCCAGCCTTTACCAATTTGGCTGACAATAATTTATTTAATGGATTTAATGCCAAAAACGTTAATAATGGTCAAACTCTTCCTTTAACATCGGATTTAGGTCACCTAGAAGAAGGTTTTGCCAACGATACGACTCTTTTAGATTCGGTTTTAGGAGACGGTAGAATTACTCCTACCGATATTGACTTGGCAATATTGGCAGATATTGGTTATGAAATTGCTGGCTTTACTAAGCAAGGTTTTGTTCCTGAAATTGCCACCGAAGGAAATGACACTATTAACGGCTCATTACTCGACGATTTAATAGATGGTTTAGTTGGTAACGATAGTATTGATGGTAATCAAGGAAACGATACGGTTAGAGGTGGTGCAGATAATGACCAACTTTTTGGCGGTAGTAGCGCAGATTACGTCTTAGGAGACGAAGGAAACGATGAAATTCAGGGGAATGAAGGCAATGACACTCTTGAAGGAGGGGCTGGAAATGACACCATTTTTGGGGATATTGTAAGTCTAGATAACATTACAGAAAGTGATATTGCAGATGGTAAGGAGAACGATATCATATTCGGTGATAGTGGGGATGATAGTCTGCAAGGAGGAGTTGGTGACGATACCATTAGAGGCAATGATGATAACGACACCCTATTCGGAGAACAGGGTAATGATTTTCTCTTAGGTAATAGTGATGAAGATCAGTTACAAGGAGGAGAAGGCAATGATTATTTAAGAGGTGGAGATGGCAACGATCAATTACTTGGTGAAAATGGTGATGATACCCTTGAAGGAGGCAAAACTAATGATACCTTAGTTGGTGGAACAGGCAGCGATCGCTTTGACTTTGGGTTTGATTTCGGGAATGATATAATCAACGACTACATAGTTTCACAAGATAGTCTTCGCTTCTCTGCCAAATATGATTTTGACACTAAAAGTTATGATTTAACTGACGCAAGTGAAATTATCAACTTAATTAGTAATCAAGGACAAGTTGCCAATTCCGACCAAATTTTTACTGAAATCACTGTGAAAGAAGATAATAAAGTTACTATCTTTCACGATACCCAACTTACTGTTGATGAAGTTGAAATTTATTTTCCCTTCCAAACCTCATTTACAGAAACCAATAGTGGTTTTGAGCTTGAATTCAACAAAACTCTAGATATCAGCAATCTGAATCTCTATGAGACAAATCAAGTTCCCGATCTTTCCTTTATCAGCAATAGTACTGGAGAAGATATAGATGGCTCTCTAATCTGGAATGAAAGCGATCTCACTCTAACTTTTGTTAAAACTGATGGGATTCTTGAACCAGATACTTATACTCTCAGTCTATTTAGCCGAGACAAGGGTTTTGTGACTACCGCAGGAGAACTTCTAGATGGAGACAATGACGGAATAGAAGGAGATAACTTTGTTCTAGAGTTTGAAGTAGGTAGCAACCAGAAAAGAATTGTAGCAATAGACGATATTAGTCGTGGAATTGGACAAAGTATTGCTAATCCTAAAACTGAGGAAGGTCTAATCATCTCCCTAGATAATGGTGCACAAGTCACAAAAATAGACTTAAGCTTAACCTACGATTCAGCAGTCCTCGACCTTAATAATATTATTCTAGATCCAGATATTCCCAGTGACTGGACAATTAGTTCTTCCAATATTAATGATAATTCAGGAACAGCAGAAGTCAGCCTTCAGGGTACAACTGCTTTAGATCCAGGAGCTGTGGATATATTACAACTAGAAGGAATAGTCAAAACTGACGCAGAATATGGTGATTCTAATTTATTACGCCTAGAAAACATTAGCCTGAATCAAGGAAACATTGAAGTTATAGCAGATGATGGTTTACTCAAAGTAACTCGCCCTGGAGACGCTGATGGAGACAACAATTACTCTAATGCTGATGCTTTCCTAATTTCAGAAATAGCTGCTGGTATTAGAGGAAATTTAGCTGGTATTAGAGAAAATTTAAATATATTCAATGCTACTGACTCTAGAATCGTTAGTGATGTTAATCAAGACGGAGCAGTTTCCGCTTTTGATGCCTATATCATCTATCAAGAAGCAAATGGTGTTGATACTGGTTTCTTATCCTGATTAACATTAAGAGCAAATTGACTTAGGCGGTTTTCACCTTTCTGATGTAGTGAAAACCGCTCAGTGTTTATATGGCGACATTAATCAATACTTTGTTACATTTATTTACATAAAGTAAAAAACAAAGTTTAGGAAAAAAAATTATGTTTACTCTTCTGATCAGCATATTTTTAATTGGTTGGGTTGCAGCAGCCGTTATTGGAACTCAAGCTTACTTCAAAGGAGAACAAACTAAGCCAATTCATGAGCGTAACCTGAAATCTGAATCTTTTGAACCCATAGCTCAATTGGTTACAGGTCAAGAAACAGATTATGGCAAAAGAGTCCTTGCTTATGGATTAGATACTTTTGGTAGCAACAACCTATAGAACTTATCAACAACAAACAACCCTGAAAGCTCGATAACGATCTATTAAGACCGCAACCCAGCTTTTAGGGCTGTCTTTTCTGGTTATGGAAGACCTGAAATTAACCTAAATCCAATAGTCTTTTTGATAATTACTCGGCAGTAGCTAGTTCTGTGCTGCCACGAGTACGACGACGAGTTAGGGTATTAAATAACATAGTACCGATCGCCTTAATTAAGTTGCCTTCTAATTCTTGGAATAGCTTCATGTTCATACCAAAAGCATCATTAGCTTCATCCACAATTTGTTCTGCGGTAGCTAAATCTACTGGTAACTCATCCATCGCTTGACGATATTTAGTTTTAAATTCTTTTTCATCGGGGATATCATCAAACTCATAAAAAGCTGTACCCTCTCCATCAACAAGATTCATTGCTCTTTGAGAGATTTTTTTCAGAATTTGACCCCCAGAAAGATCCCCTAAATAACGAGTATAGGAATGAGCTACTAAAAGTTCAGGTTGAGTTTGAGCAATTTCTCTGATTCTAGCAACATAAGCTTTTCCAGCTTCGGATAACTGAGCTTCCTCTCTCCAGTTAGCACCAAAGTAAAAGTATAAATCTTGCTCTAAACTATGTTTGCGATTTAATTCAGGATAATAGATTTTGGAAATAATAGGATGGTCTTTGAGTTTTTCCATCTCTTCTTCCATCGCCGAATAAACATAATAGAGATTAACTACCAGCTTGCGATAAGATTTCTTCTCTACAACTCCTTTGAGAAAACATTTCACAAAACCAACATTTTCTGCCATGGTGTGGGATTTTTTTGTTCCCTCACGTAACATAGTTGCTAAATTAACGCTCATGCTAAACTTCCTAATTCTATAAATTAACTACCGATCTTTATAATTATTTACACAAAGATCAATTTTTGATTACACCTATTGGGCTAGGTTAAACCCATTCAATGAGAATTTTCGTTAAGAATTCTTACACCTAATAGAGGATAAAGTAACAAAATTTCACCTTTTCCATCTTATTTTGTAATATCACTGTAATGTATTAAAATTGACAAAACTCAATATTTATTAAATATTGACCAACGGTCAGAGCAGGCTCCGTCGTTTGATATGCGGAGCGGTATCCTTTAGGACGGCGGAGTAATCTCTGACCTCTGAAGAATTAAAAATTTCCCAGTTAGCATGACTATGAGCCTTTTCCAGTACTCATTAATATTTCACTACGATCAAAACATATAAGTCCCATAGCTCAGAGCTAATGGATAAAAACAATAAGTTAAACTGAGACAATGCCAAGAAAAAATATCCCTAATACAATCAGCCAAATTGAGCTAAAACCTCCAATCCCCAAATATAAACTTATAGAATGCTGTGATAGAGAGCATTCATGCTTATAATCGTTACAGTATTATCTAAAATTGCTCCAACTTTTTGGAATCAACTTTAAAAAACCAACTATCAACATAGCCTATATATACAAATGCCCAGAATACTTGTAATAGATGACGATCCTGCAATTTCGGAGTTAGTTTCAATTAACTTGGAAATGGCTGGTTATGATGTCAACCAAGCAGAAGATGGAATTAAAGGTCAGGCTTTAGCAGTACAGCTACAACCAGACTTAGTTATGCTAGACCTAATGTTACCAAAAGTTGATGGTTTTACCGTATGTCAAAGATTGCGTCGAGATGATCGGACTTCTGATATTCCTGTATTGATGTTAACAGCTTTGGGACAAACCCAAGACAAAGTAGAAGGATTTAATGCAGGAGCCGACGATTATCTCACCAAACCTTTTGAAGTAGAGGAAATGTTAGCTAGGGTTAGAGCCTTATTAAGAAGAACTGATCGCATTCCCCAAGCAGCAAAGCATTCTGAGATACTTAATTATGGTCCTTTAACCTTAATTCCTGAAAGATTTGAAGCAATTTGGTTTAAAAATACTGTAAAACTGACTCATTTAGAATTTGAGTTACTCCATTGCTTGTTGCAGCGTCATGGTCAAACAGTAGCACCTAGCGAAATTCTGAAAGAAGTTTGGGGTTATGATCCAGATGATGATATCGAAACTATTAGAGTTCACATTCGTCATTTACGAACCAAGTTAGAACCAGATCCTCGTCATCCCCGCTATATTAAAACAGTGTATGGTGCTGGATACTGCCTAGAATTGCCAACTAATGAACAGATAGCAATGAATGCAAATCAAGCTACTGCCTAAAAATAGCTAAATACATCTATGAAGAAAAGTCTTTTTTAGCAGAGGAAAAGTTGGCATTCCCTCTGCTATCCTTTTTTTGGGTTTGATCGAGTTTTGGGATAAATCAGGCTGAAAATCACTTTGAACCTACAAGGTAATCGGTCAAAAACCCACAAACAAAAATGTTATCTAAGGAATTAACGAAAAAAGATGGTATCTTCAACTGATAAGGTTGGTATTGCAGTAATTGGGACTGGTTTTGGACAAAAAATCCATATTCCAGGTTTTCAACATCATCATCGCACAGAAGTAGTAGCAGTATATAATCGCGATTTTAATAAAGCCAAAGCATTAGCAGACTCTCATAATATTCCCTATGCTGATAATGACTTGGATAAAATTTTAGCTCTTCCTGAAGTTGATGCTGTTAGTGTTTCTACTCCTCCTTTTTTACACTACGAAATGGGAAAGGCAGTTTTAGAAGCAGGGAAGCACCTGTTATTAGAAAAGCCGATGGCGATGAATACGGAAGAAGTAAAAGAACTATATAGTATGGCAGAGAGTAAAAATCTAGTTGCGATCGCAGATTTTGAATTTCGTTTTGTTCCTGCTTGGCAACTTCTAGCAGAATATTTACAGCAAGGTTATGTAGGCAACATTAGACTGATTAAAATAGATTGGCTAGTAACTAGTCGCGCTAACCCTGAAAGACCTTGGAACTGGTATTCTCGTAAAGATATGGGGGGGGGTGCATTGGGTGCGGTAGCATCCCACGCTTTTGACTATATCAGTTGGTTATTTGGTTCAGTAAAAAGGTTATCTGCCCATTTAAGTTGTGCCATTCCCCAACGTCCCGATCCTCAAGATAACAATAGTCTTAAACCAGTAGATGCGGATGATACTTGCCTCATTATGTTGGAATTAGCAGATGGTACGCCCTGTCAATTGTCCATTAGTTCTGTTACCTATGCAGGAAGAGGACATTGGGTAGAAGTTTACGGCGATAAAGGTACTTTGGTATTGGGCAGTGATAATCTCAAAGACTATGTTCATGGTTTCAAACTCTTCGCAGCACCAGCAGGAGAAACCTTACAGGAAGTACCAATTCCCCAAAGATTAGATTTTCCTCAAGTTTTCGCCGATGGGAGATTAGCACCCTTTGTGCGAGTCGTAGATCGTTTTGTTGAAGCTATTGACAGAGGAAAAAGTCTGACTCCTTCTCTCAAAGAAGGTATTTATTCTCAGTTGTTGATGGATTTAACCCACCAATCCCATAAAAGCAAAACTTGGATGGATGTACCAAATATAGTTTAAATTCATGAGCGACTTATACGTTTCTTGGGCAAAATATCACCAAAATATCGAGCGATTAGCGATAAAAATTGCTCAATCAGGATGGAAATGCGATCGCATTGTTTGTTTAGCTAAAGGGGGATTGAGAGTAGGAGATATTCTTTGTCGTATTTTTGATAAACCTCTAGCTATACTCTCTTGTGCCTCCTACCAAAATAAAACTCGGGGGAAACTGGTGTTTTCTGAACATCTATCTATGACAGAATCCAGTTTAAAGGGAAAAATTTTATTAGTGGATGATTTAGTAGATTCAGGAATGAGTTTAAAAGCAGCTCTTGCTTGGCTCAATCAAAGATATGGAGCTGAGATTACTGAAATTAAAACGGCGGTGATTTGGTATAAAGGTTGTTCTATAATCGCACCAGACTACTATACAGACTATCTGCCAGATAACCCTTGGATACACCAACCTTTTGAAAAATACGAACAACTAACAATACAAGAATTATCTAATTCTGGTTTAGATTAAATCAATTCAGTATTATGGTGGGAAACAGACATTGAACAAATTTTTTGAGTTTGCCATAGTCCCCTTCTTAAAAGGAGTAAGACTGCAACCATGAAATTAAAACTTTTAATTCCAACAGTTGTCTTAATTGATTGCCAAGTTACTAAAGTTATTGCCGAAGCCGAAAACGGTCTTTTTTGTTTGCTACCCCACCATATCGATTTTGTTACCGCATTAGTTTCAGGAATACTAAGCTATACAACTGAAACTGGAGTAGAAAAATTTGTCGCTGTGGATGAGGGAATTTTAGTTAAATGTGACTCTGAAGTTTTAGTATCTACTCGTAATGCTATTGAAGGAAATAATTTAGAAACCCTCAAACAAACTGTAGAGGAACAGTTTAGAGCATTAGACGAAAAAGAAAAACTAACCCGTTCTGCTTTGGCAAAATTTGAAACCAGTATGATGCGTCATTTTCAGGAGTTGGGTCATGGATAAAGTAGTTTATTTCAAACACTATTAACTTTATTTTTTTTTATCAAACTTATTGCTAATTTTTCATACACTGAATCTTATATCCTTAGCGTACCTATTTCTCGAATATTTTACGAAACAAATTATCAAGGAGATGATATGTGTTGGAATGGACAAGCATCAGCTACATTAGCGACAGTTGGTTTTGCGAGCACGGCTTACGTTGCTATCAAGGGAGAGGATAAGGCACTGTGGATACCCCTTGCCTATTTTTCACTTATGGAAATGCTCCAGGCGTTTACCTATACAGTCATCGATCAGTGTGAGCTACCCTTGAACCAGTTGCTTACGCTCTTGGGAAGTTTGCACATTGTCTTCCAGCCGTTTTTTCTCAATGCGTTTTCAATGCATTTTATCCCGGCGAAGGTTCGCAATAGAATTGCTCCT
>JASJDF010000218.1 GCA_030065715.1 Xenococcaceae cyanobacterium MO_188.B19
TATTCCAAAAGGATTGTAAATAACCATGCTAAATCCCAACTTGGATGAAATCCAATTGAACAAAGAGGAGTATCAAACCTACTCCCGTCATATCATATTGCCAGAGGTAGGACTTGAAGGACAGAAACGGCTCAAGGCTGCTAGTGTTTTATGTATTGGTACTGGTGGACTAGGTTCCCCCCTACTTTTATATTTAGCAGCAGCTGGAATCGGTAGAATTGGGATTGTTGATTTTGACATCGTTGATAAATCTAATTTACAGCGACAGATTATTCACGGTACAACTTGGGTAGGTAAACCCAAAATTGAATCAGCAAAAGACCGTATCTTACAAATTAACCCCAACTGTCAAGTCGATCTATACGAAACAGCTCTTACCTCTGCTAACGCTCTCGATATCCTCGAACCTTATGACATAGTAGTGGATGGGACAGATAATTTTCCTACCCGCTACCTAACTAATGATGCTTGTGTACTTCTCAATAAGCCTAATGTCTATGGTTCAATTTTCCGTTTTGAAGGACAAGCAACAGTCTTTAACTATCAAGATGGTCCCAATTATCGCGACTTATATCCCGAACCACCACCACCAGGAATGGTTCCTTCTTGTGCAGAAGGAGGAGTATTAGGGGTACTTCCTGGTATCATCGGCACAATTCAAGCCACAGAAACTATTAAGATTATACTTGGTGCAGAAAACACCTTGAGTGGCAGACTTTTACTATACAATGCTTGGGATATGAAGTTTCGGGAATTGAAACTACGTCCTAATCCAGAACGTCCCGTAATTGAAAAGTTAATTGATTACGAGCAATTCTGTGGTATTCCCCAAGCTCAAGCAGAAGCGGAAAAAATTGCTGTTTCGGAAATGACGGTACAGGAATTAAAAGAACTCCTAGATAGCAATGCTAAAGATTTTGTTTTACTGGATGTTCGCAATCCCAATGAGTACCAAATTGCGAAAATTCCTGGTTCTGTACTAGTGCCTCTATCTGAGATTGAAAGTGGGACAGGTCTAGATAAAGTCAAAGAACTAGTGAATGGTCATCGTCTCATTGCCCATTGCAAATTGGGCGGGCGCTCCGCTAAAGCTTTAGCTATTCTGGAAAATGCTGGCATTCAAGGCACAAACTTAAAAGGCGGTATCCAGGCTTGGAGTCAAGAAATTGATTCTAATGTTCCTCAATATTAAATCAGGAACCAACTAAGTCTCTTTTTTCTTGAGTTTTTCAAGTAGGGTTATAAATTGATCCTACTTATTTTTTTATTTGCCATTTTTCGAGTTTTAAGATTTGTTTAGGCGGTTTTTCAGTCTAGTTAAATGATTTTTCGTATTAACTGGCGAGCGCGGCAAGGGCAAATCTAGGTTAGGCCAATTAATTAAATCATTACAAGGACAAAGAATTGAGGGAAGTCCAGATTCAACTATGGCTATGGGCATATCGCACCTAGCACAAGGATAAATATCCCAAGCGGATGATAGTAGAGAATCAATGGTATAGTCTGTTCCTTCGAGATAACAATTTTTACCTTCCAGTTGAGAAATTTTATCCCAGCATTCCTCAAATTGCCGAGAGTAGCTATCTCCTTCCATCACGGGGTTAGGTAGTAATATTTCTTCGCCATTACCAAGCACCAACTTCTTACCTAACTGAAACCAGTAGGCAAGGTATAACCTTACATTTTGAGTTGATGCCATTAATAGTCGTACCTCAGTAAAAGCTTGAAAGATATAGGGTTTGTGTCTATTTTCATAATAGTGATTGAAGTTCAACTATACTAAGATCCTTAACTTGAACTTCATAATTAAGCAATATAATCAGTTTTTGATATCTTCCTAATCTTTCAGTTACTGAAGATAAAGACTAGTCCTCTAAAATTCTACTATCTCCATACCCAAGTAATCGATCCAAAGAAGCTAGATTATTCTCCCAAACTGCTGCTTGGTAAGTGCTAATATTTTGGTCTTCTTTGAGCCATCTGGGAAACCGACGACGCAGAGAAGATAGGCGCAGTTTAGCTGAAAGAAGGCGACTTTTAGAAGGTTTATTAGCCAATTTTTCTAAAGCTGATGCTAATTCATCTGCCTTAGTTCCCCACTCTTTAAGACTGGTTTTACTCATAGATACTTGATTATTACTCAAAAAGAAATTCCATTCTTTTTGTAGGTTATTGTATCGGGATAAACCAGCTTCAAATGGCTTGCGGTGGGGTAAGGGTTGAGATTGTTGTTTCCGAGTATTACCATTAGTGCGACCAAAAATATTAGCCAGACGAGAATTAAAATTTTCCGCTGCAAAAAAAGCAAATCCTTGAGTAGTCATCCCTCGAAGCAACTGCATCTGATCTACTGCTACGATGTCTGGGATGTTCAGTAGACGAATACTAGGTAAGAGTAAAGCTGTTCCTTCAGATTTATGATCGAATAAAGGGCGAGTTAACTCAGTTAACTGTTGTGCATCCAAAGCATAGGTCATAGGAACTAACAGATCGATCCATTCTTGTCTAACCCATTCTTCCCAGTTTTGCTGTATTTGATTGACTCTTTTATGACGAGGTATGGGAAATACAGCCGTAGATAAGATTAAATCAGGTTTTTTTTGTTTTAGTTGTCTAGATATGGATTCGACAAAATTATCTACTTGCTTAATCCGAAATCCAGTCCATTGTGACCATAGAGGATCTTTTAAACTCAAAGTAACAGGATCAACTCCTGTTTGCTTCTTAAACTCCTGTCTAGCTGCAATACCATAACCAAAATTAGTTGCATAATTCTGGAAAGGATAACGGATATAGTCTAATTGAATTCCATCTATATCGTAATTGGTTGCTATTTCTTCCAACAATAAAGTTAGATAGCGTTGTACTCCTGGGTTAGCAGGATCGAGGAAGGCTTTGCCAGATTTGGGATGAAACTTATTGCCCTTTTTGTCTGTCATTGCCCAATCAGGATAGCGAGACAAAACAGGACCCAAATAGTTTTCTGGCTCATTCACAATAATATTGTGACGTTTATTGACTGCTGCAAAAGTCCACACCCAAGCGTGTAATTCCATTCCCCGTTCGTGAGCCAGTTTAACCGCAGCTTCTAGGGGGTCCCAGCCCCTAATTAAAGGGTTTTGTTGAGGAGCAATTCTACTGGGATGAATTGTATAGCCAGAATTAACAGTCTCAAAGAAAACGGTGTTAATGCCACCTTTTGCCATTTTGTCAAATATTTTGGCTAAATCTGCTTCCGATCTGGTTTTAACAATCGTTCCTCGATCTAACCAAATAGCGCGAATTTCTGGTTTAGAGACGGGGCGGTCTGTGGGATAATTATCCCAGAGGATTCTTTTGGCTTCAATCCATTCTCCTTTGGCTTGGGCGGTTCTACCTTGTTGAATTAGGGAAGAGAAGTTGTTAAGGTTTTTTCTGGCTTTTTTAAGTGCTTGATGTGCTGTACTATAGCGAGAGTTTTTAGTGCTATTTTTTAATTGTTCTTTGTTGCCAATATTTTGAGTAAATCGTCTGGTTATTGTTTCACTGGTAGACAAGCCTAAATTACTTTCCAAGGCATCTGCTGTGAGTAAAGTACTTTCAAATCTACTAATTAAACCCTCTAATTCTTCGGTCATTTCGTAGATTTGAGAGCGAGAAAGACTAATATCTTGACGATAATTAAGAGAAGACCGAGAACGCTCTAGTTGCCAACCAGGGATAAAGGGTTCTGGTTCTTGCTTAGGGATTACATTAGGACGACAAGAAATAGCAGGCTTGTATCTTGTAGGGGAAAATCTACCATAAGTACTAATTCCGTAACGATTTAGAGAAGCTTTTAACCAAGCTGTATCTAAGTTAGCATCTGCAACTGCTTCTACTCCCCAACGCCAACCTAATACAGTGGAATTATCAGTTAGTATAGCTGCTGGTGATTTTTTCTCATCTAGCCAGACAGCAGCAGTTTGGCTATTATTACCAAAAGGAAAAAGCACTGCACCCATGAAGTTTTGTTCTAGTTGCCGACGACCAAACCATTCTGGAGGGCTGTTGGGAGCTAATTGTAAATTAGATTTAGAGGAGAGAGGGTATGCCCAGTATGCTCCAAACAGTTTGCGTAATTGGGAACGAATTTCGGGTCTGGATAAATTGCCTGTGGGACCAGAAACAATAACTTTGCCTCCCTGGTTCATCCAATTTTCAATAATGTTTGCCTGAACCGCATCCAGGGTTTCAATACTAGGTAAGAGCAAAACACTCACAGTACCTAAGTCTAGTTCTGTTTTCCAGTTAGTAGCGTCTACAGTACAATATTTAACGCCTACTCTCTCCAAGCGACTGACAATTTCTGACCATTGTCTGGCATTATCAGGGCTTTTGACAACGCCTAATACTTCTCCTGTTGCCATAGCAGGTGAGGTAGACAAAGCCAAAGGTAATAAAGAGTAAGCTAGTCTAGAAAGTATTTTATGTTGAGGATTGAGCAAAAAACTCAGCTTATCACCGAGTTTTTGCCAGTGAGAGGCATTTTTAAACACGAACTTCTCCTTATACCTTTGACTGTGCTTTTTATTAACTTTAAATTAGTGACAAATTCAATAACTAATATTATAGTCATGTATGGAAAGCTGTGCCTGAGAGAATTAACTTAATAGAATTAACTTAACCGTCTCCTTGACTAACTCGGCGAATATTGAGGATATCACTCATATTTTTAACTCTATTTATAGTATATTCAAACTGTTGCCGATCTCGTATATCGATACTAAGTGAAATTAAGGCTGGTTTGTTACGACTAGTTTTCACTCCAGCATTGCGCACGTTAATATTTTGATCGCTAAAACGAGAGAGAATGTCTTTTAGAACGCCTACTCGGTCAATGGCTTCGATTTGCAGATCGACAGGATAGGTAAGGGGTCTACCTTGTTCGTCGATGGGATTCCAGTTTACAGGAACTAGTCTTTCTCCTGGAATTTTTTCTACATTGTTGCAACCTTGACGGTGAATAGAGATACCGCGAGAACTACGGGTAACAACTCCAATAATGGGTTCTCCTGGTAGGGGTTTACAACAACCTGCTAGATGATAAAGTAAGCCTTCTACTCCTGCTATGGGGGATTTACTCCCTTTGACAGGAGCTGGAGCTTCGGTGTTTACCTCAGCACTGAGATTGGCTATTACTTCTTCTTCTGTTATTTCTTCTACTGGTTGTTGTTCTTTAATAACTTCTCTGAGGCGGTTTACCACCTGCTTTTGGGTTATTTCACCATACCCCAAAGCTGCTACAAGGTCATCTACAGATTGATAATTGCACTTTTGGGCAGTAATTTGCATTGGTTCGGATTTTAGGAGGGCATCCATGCCAGTTTTGCCCATTTCTTTTTCTAGTAGTGCTCTCCCACGAGTTATATTTTCATCTCGATGCGATCGCTTATACCATTGACGAATCCGATTACGGGCAGTGGGACTGACCACAAAATTGAGCCAATCTAAACTGGGGTGGCTGTTATTCTGGGTAATGATCTCCACAATATCCCCATTAGTTAGGGGCAGATCCAGGGCTGACCAACGTCCATTAACTCTTACTCCTTTCATATGATTGCCGATTTCGCTATGAATACGATAGGCAAAATCTACAGGGGTTGCTCCCTGAGCTAGAACTATTACATCCCCTTGAGGAGTAAAAACATAAACGTCATCTTCAAACAGATTATCTTTGAGACTGTCAATGTATTCTTGAGCGTCTTTGAGGTCGTTTTGCCAGTCTAGTAGCTGTCTGAGCCAAGTGAATTTTTCATCGTCGGAATTGATTTGAGTATCACTAGAACCTGTTTCTTTGTACTTCCAGTGAGCAGCAATCCCATATTCGGCGATGTGGTGCATCTCTATAGTTCTGATTTGTACTTCTAGGGGACGACCATTTAAGCCCACAACAGTAGTATGAAGGGATTGATAGCGGTTGGGTTTGGGCAATCCAATATAGTCCTTAAATCTCCCTGGAATGGGTTTAAAAGCATCGTGAACCACAGCTAAAGCCCGATAGCACTCTTCGTTCTTTTCAACAATAATTCTTATAGCAGCGATATCGTAAATTTCGTCAAATTCTTTGTTTTGTCGCTGCATTTTTTGATAAATGCCATAAAGATGCTTGGGACGACCTTTTAGCTCTGAAACATTGACGTTCAATTTATCTAAACGCGATCGCAAAACTTCGGTCATTTGCTCGATTCTGGCTTCGCGATCATCTCTGCGTTCTGAAATCAGAGCTTTAATTTGGTTGTAGTCTTCTGTTTCTAAGTATTTAAAACATAAATCTTCTAATTCCCACTTAAACCGTCCAATACCCAATCTATTTGCCAAAGGAGCAAATATTTCCCTAGTCTCACGGCTAATGCGTTTTTGCTTTTCTGGTTTGAGATGCTCCAGAGTTCGCATATTGTGCAGCCGATCTGCTAGCTTGACAATAATGACGCGGATATCTTTTGCCATTGCCAAAAACATTCTGCGAAAGTTCTCAGCCTGTCTCTCTGTGGTGCTAGAAAAATTGAATTTAGAAAGCTTAGTAACTCCTTCTACCAATCGCCTAACATCTGCGCCAAAACGTTCTTCAATCTCTTCTGGTGTAACTTCTGTATCCTCTACGATGTCGTGCAGAAATCCCGCAGCAATGGTCACATCGTCTCCGCCCAAATCTCTTAATAAACTGGCAACAGCTACAGGATGAGCTATGTAAGGTTCTCCAGATTTACGATATTGACCTTCATGGAGTTGAAAAGCAAAGTTAAATGCTTGACAAATTAGGTTTGTATGTTGATCAGCTTGGTCAGACTGTTGCTTGAGCATACATTCTTGCAACCAGCGAGGAAGTTCACAATAATTGATAGGACTTTCCAAAGTAGATATAGCAGTCATAGTGGCAGGGAGGTTTACGATTGAGGATTTTAGAGGGAAATAACTCAAAGTATATATGTACCTTAAGTTTTACATTTATTTATCAATAAAAATTAGAAGATATTATTTATTTCCCAAAGACAGCTAGTTAAAGTTGCTCAATGCCTTATTTTGATAGCAGAACGAGAGTCTTGGTTAGTAATTAATTTATGTAGTTATTTAAACTTATTAGAAAATTATAAGCAGTGATTAAGATCAAATGAAAGTGAAAAAATCAAATATATTTAGCAAAATTTTACCTTAATTTGGCAGGAAAGTAATAGAAAATACTAAAACGAGAATTTAATGTTATCTATGTTACACAAGAAAGCATATCAGGAATTCATGACTTTATTAAATCAGTGGCAAAAAATTTGTACGGTTTCCCAGTCTACTGTCGAACCAACATCAGAAATGACTAAACAATTTCCGCAACTGCAACAGTGTTTTAAACAAGAAATCACTACTTTAACAGATGAAGAATTGAATATGAAAGTGATTAGTTCATGGCGATCGCTACATACAGAAATTAAACGTGAATTTCGCTTATTAAGTACAGATATGTTATTTCTAGCTTCTTCCCGTCAAACTAGTACCAGAGACAAGCGGCTGAAAATAATATGCGATCGCAATACTAAATTAATTGTCTATTGCCAAAAGATATTAGAGACTTTAACTAATTACTAAACTACAAATCAATGAATTTCTGCCTTGTTTATCATGAAGACTATGTTGCCCCTTTACCAGATAACCATCGTTTCCCGATGGCAAAGTTTGGACTACTGCGAGACTTATTACTAAAAGACAATATAGTCACAGCTAAAGATATTTATACTCCTCAATTACCAAGCCTAGAAGATATTGGTTTAGTTCACGATCTTGACTATATCAAAGGTTATTGTGAAGGAACTTTAGAATATCGGGTACAGCGTCGTATTGGCTTACCCTGGAGTGCAACTTTAGCTAGACGGACTCGCATTGCAGTAGGTGGTACGATTTTGACAGCCCAACTAGCATTAAAACAAGGTTTGGCTTGTAACACTGCTGGTGGTACCCATCATGCTTTTCCAGATTATGGTTCGGGATTTTGCATTTTCAACGATATTGCTATTGCTTGCCAGACTTTATTGGAAAAAGGTTTAGTAAAAAAGATTTTAATTATTGATTTGGATGTACATCAAGGAGATGGTACAGCCTATATTTTTCGTAATGATCCCCGTGTGTTTACTTTCTCTATACACTGCGAAGCCAATTTCCCAGGGAAAAAGCAACAAAGTGATTGGGATATACCACTCCCCGTGGGAATGGATGATGATGGTTACTTACAAATACTAGGAAAACATTTGCCAGACTTATTATCTCAAGTTAAACCAGATTTAGTATTCTATGATGCGGGAATAGATACTCATGTCGGCGATCGCTTAGGCAAATTAGCTTTAACAGACTGGGGTATTTATCGTAGGGAAAGAATGGTGTTAAGTAATTGTTTAACGGCTGGTTATCCTGTAGCAACCGTCATTGGAGGAGGCTATAGCAAAGATATATCATCGTTAGTCTATTTGCATTCCTTAATATATCGTGCTGCAAAGGAAGTTTATATTAACTAGACTGAACACCATTCCTTCAGCAAAAAACCTTGGCGCGCATACACCAAGGTTAAGTAGGAGAAAATCAATGTTGACAGACGAATTTTGACGAGAGATGAAATCTGTTAGCTGACGCAGAAGGAAACTAAAACTAATTAGGGCGTTCCTCTGTTTTGTTGCCTTTTCATGTTAGCCAATGTAACAAATATATTTATTTTTGTAAAGTATATTTGACAAATTAATATTTATTAGTTTAACAAAAATGTCGGGCTAAGTCCCACTCTATAAACGAGGCGGTTACATCGAACTGGAATTTAGAATATTTATTGAATAAAGAGTCAACTTAATAAGCAAAGAAATTCTGAAAAACAAGTTGATTCATCAAAAAAGCTGGCAAAAATTAAGCTGATTCAGCAGTTTCTTTGGCTTTTTTCT
>JASJDF010000219.1 GCA_030065715.1 Xenococcaceae cyanobacterium MO_188.B19
CTAAAATAAAGTAACCAAAAAGCTTAGGCTTTTATATTTTTAAATTATTTAGATACTTAATATCTAAAATATTGAATTATAAAAAATAATAAATATGGTAAAATCTTAGTGAAATTGCTTCATATTAACTTTTAAATATATATCAACTTTTGTATCAAATCTTTCTAAGATCGTCAAGGATTTATTAAATGTTTTACCTGGAAATGATTATCCAGTTTTGAATAGATTTATATTTACATCTTGATTAGCCAGGCTGGGAAATTAATTTCACTATAAATGTAAAGTTTTATTGCTAGATTGATCTTTTTAGCTTCTTCGGAGTTGTGTCAAGTTCGATTGAATAGTTAAATATTTTGATTTAGGGACTTGGGAGACAAATTTATATCAAGTATATATAATTACTTGATATTTAGTCATTATTTTTTTCTCGTGTTTTTTTATCAAAGAGTTTTTCTGTTTCACGCCCTAATAAGTAGCCAATAATTGTGCCAAATAGACCTAGAACTGGTGCAATTTGCTGTGAAGTATGACCACTAGCTATTAAAAAAAGCGTCCCTACAAGTATCAACGTTATCGTAAAAATAAGTAAAATATCTTGTGGAGCTATTTTATCTTTTACGCTTTTTATTAAATAAAATTCTAAAAATATAACCAATACACCAAAAGAAAGAACGGAAAATGATAACAAAATTTCTCTGGTTGAAAATACTATCGGCACTCCAGAAGGAGAGTCAGTTTGTTTTATTTCAGGTATTTTTTGCTTGATTTGAGATTTTATTGCTGATGAGTTTGCATAAATTTCAGATTTTATATCTGCTGGCTGTGCATTAACATAAAACAGGGGAATAGTTGATAAGCAAAAGAAAAGCAAGATAAAAATTAACAAACCCCTAAAAGAAAATAGTAATTTATTTTTGAGCATTCTGAATAACCAAAATATAGTAGGGATTACTAAATAAACTAAAATAATTTTGAAATTCTTAAACAGTAAAAGTGTCAAGTTAGATTAGTCCTGGTTATAGCTTCATAAATACTGTAAGTGAAAGCAATCTTTATTAAAATTAATAACGCAATAGTATTACAAAAATAATACTAAATTTAAATATTCTGGCTAAAGGTTGAGAAATTTCCCTAACTTTTCTACTAGAATCTTACTTTCTTCGATTTCTACTGGTTGATTTCCCATATTGTGTAAAAAAATCAAAAATTTTTACAGCGGAATTTTTTAGTTTTTGACGGCTAATTGGGTAAATTAGGAGAGCAATAATTCCTATTTCTTTCCAAGGAAAGAATAAGCAACTTAAAAAAGCGTTTAAAAAAAAATATAGTTTGAGTCAAGAGGAATTTTCTATCGCTTTTAGGGAAAAATGTCACTTCTAGCGAAGGAAAGAATCAGGCTTTGTCTTTATCTTTAATTCACGTTAAGTAAAAGAAAAATATGACTAGAGAAGTATTACTACCACAAAATGATCGACAAAAAAAGCCAAAAAGAGAGCAATATTTTGAAAAAATGCGAAAGCTATATCAACATAACCTAAATGCTCCTTACTTTAGCTTTAATGGTAATATTGCTTGTTTATCTACCACAGGACTCAGTAAATGGCTTGTAGCTTTGCCCACTTTAAAGCTTACAGTAATCACTGCTTATAAATTTGTGATGATCCTAATTGCAGGAATTTATGCATGGCTTAAATCTTTGTTTAAAGGCTATCCCTTCCCAAGCTTTAAAGATTATTATTTCTTTTTCTTTAAGCGACCAGATGCTGAATATTTAGATAACTTTAATGATGATACTTATTTTGGTTTGCAACGAGTTTCAGGACCAAATCCAACTTGGATTAAGGGATTAACTAAGGAAGATAATGTACTAGAAAATTTTAGAGTTGATAATATTGTTTATACCTCTACTAACCAAACCTATGAACAGGCTTTAGAAGAAAAGAGACTTTATCTTGCTGATTATTCCATCTTGAAAGTGATGGTAGATAATCCGAAAAAACTATCCGATGGTCGCCAACAGTACACAACAAATCCAGTTGCTCTATTTTATCGTCAAGACAATGGACTTCTAAAACCTTTAGCCATTAAACTTTACGCCACAGAACCCACCAATGCTAAGAACCCGATCTATACTCCAGGAAATGGACAACATTGGAATATGGCGAAAATGTATGTTCAGAATGCGGATTTGATCGTCCAGAATGGTTGGACTCACAGTGTTCGTACTCATTACTTAGTCGGTTCTCTGGTATTAGCAACTTATCGCAACTTATCTCCCAATCATCCATTATTTGTATTGCTGCGACCCCACTGGCAAGATACTCTGGCTGTTAATACATTAGTGAGATTTTATAGACCTATTGAGAAAGGAGGTAAAATTCCTCCATTTGGCATGATATTACCTTGTCAACAAGATACCTTAGCAGATTTTTTTGGCTTGGGGATGAAGAATTATAGTTTCAAAGAAATGTCTTTTCCCAAAGATATAAAAAATCAACGTCTTGAAGATCCCAACTTATTTTTTCCCTATCGAGATGATGGTAAGTTAGTCTGGGAGGCTATTCATGAGTTTGTTCGGGAATATGTAAATCTTTATTACAAGTGCGACCGCGATGTGGTAGAAGATTTTGAGTTACAAGCTTGGGGAGATGAAATTGGTGGTAGCTTGGAAGATTATAAGATGGGGATTCCCGATTTTCCTCATCAATTCCATACCATCGAGGAAGTTGTTGAAACTGTAACTAATATTATTTTTCTGGCTACCGCTCAACATAATTGTGTGCATTATAGTTTGTATCAATACGTGGCGTTTGCCCCTAATATGCCTTTTTGCCTAATGGCTCCTCCCCATACAGATTTACAAACTCCTATCTTTGAGAAAGACTTGAGACAACTGATGCCTCCTCTAAAGAACGTCTTAGTGCAAAGTCTGGGTTTTTATCTCAACTTTATTCAATCCAATAAACTAGGAGACTATAAACTGAGTCAGTTTGATAATGAAGCAAGAAAAATCATCAAAAATTATCAGGAAAAATTAAAAGTGATTTCTCATAAAATTAAAGCTCGCAACCAACAACGCACCTCTGATGGGAAACAACCAATTTTCCGCTACGATTTGATGAACCCCGAGTATATAGCTAACAGCATTACGGGTTAGTCATCTCTGTTTTGCTGCCCTCTCATTATCTATTTTCTGTTCCAGTAGCTTATTTTTTATGAAGATGGCAGCAAACATAGCATTTTATTGTATTTAACTCACTACTTTAGCCGTTTCCAACGGGACATGGTTATAAACTGCATATATCATGAAACAACACACAAGAGGGAGATTGAATGGGAGTAGCGATCGCCAACTACCTTCTTACTGAGAAAATATATGAAAGTCTGAACTCGGAAGTCTATCGGGCGATTCGAGAATCAGACGGTCAAACTTTTATCATCAAAGTTCTCAAGCAAGACTATCCTACCTCACAAGAACTTACTCGCTACAAGCAAGAATATCAGATTACTCGTCAATTAAATCTGGATGGAGTAATCAAAACCTATGGCTTGGAATCTTATCAAAGAACCCTGGCTATCGTCCTAGAGGATTTTGGAGCCTCATCTTTGAGACATTTAATGAATAATTCTCTTCTACCTAACCAAGTGGGAGAATTTTGGGAGCGAGTCCAAGAATTTCTGCATCTTGCGATCGCCATTACCGAAAATTTGGGTCAGATTCATACAGCTAAAATTATTCACAAAGATATTAATCCTTCTAATATTGTCCTCAATCCCAAAACTAAAGAGGTCAAAATCATTGATTTTGGTATTTCTACCGTTCTCACTAGGGAAAATCCTGCTTTAAAACATCCCAATGTTCTTGAAGGTACATTAGCGTATATATCTCCAGAACAAACAGGAAGAATGAATCGTTCTCTAGACTATCGTACGGACTTTTATTCCTTGGGTGTGACTTTCTATGAACTGCTGACAGGACAACTACCTTTTTCTGCTTCCAATGCCATAGAGTTAGTGTCTTGTCATATTGCCAAACAGCCTGTCCCACCTCATAAATTAATCGGTAATGATTTTCTACCCACTGTCATCTCAGATATTATTATGAAACTGATGGCAAAAACGGCAGAGAAGCGATATCAAACTGCTTGGGGACTAAAAGCAGATTTAGAAGAATGTCTCAGACAGTTAGAGAAGAATAATTCAATTAAAAACTTTCCCATCGGGGCTCAAGATATAGCTGATAATTTTCAAATTCCTCAAAAACTCTATGGTAGAGAGCAAGAAATAGAAATTTTATTAGCTGCATTTGAGAAAGTTGCAACTAGAGGAAGAGGTTTAGAGAGAAACAAAAAACCCAGAAAAATAGAAGATCGAGAGACTGCCCTTAATGTTTCAACAAAAATGATGCTAGTTACTGGCTATTCTGGAATTGGCAAGTCAGCATTAGTACAGGAAATTTATAAACCGATTACCAACAAGCAAGGCTATTTTATTTTCGGCAAATTCGATCAGTTTCAGCGCAATATTCCCTACTCAGCTATAGTCTTTGCTTTTCAAGGACTAGTAAAACAACTATTGGCTGAAAGTACAACTCAGCTTAAGCAATGGCGAGACAAGTTATTATCGGCTTTGGGATCAAATGCTCAAGTTATCGTCGATGTAATTCCCGAAATAGAATTAATTATTGGCAAACAGCCACCAGTGTCCCCTCTAGGGGCAACTGAATCACAAAATCGGTTTAATCTGGTTTTCCACAACTTTATTCAGGTATTTTGCACCTCAGATCATCCTTTGGTAATCTTTCTCGATGATTTGCAGTGGGTAGATTTGGCAACTCTCAAGTTAATCGAACTAATGGTTACAGATAATGACTTACAATATCTGTTTCTGATTGGAGCATATCGCGATCGAGAAATTAGTTCGACCCATCCCTTGAAAATTACTCTTGAGGAATTACAAAAGCAAAATATTGTAATTAATGAAATAAATTTAAAACCTCTAACACTAGATTGTGTAAGCCAAATTCTTATTGAGACTATATATCGGGGTCGCAACGCGCCTCGGCAAAAGCGAGAACGCTTATCAGTGCAATCTTTAGCAGAATTGGTAATGCAAAAAACTAGGGGTAATCCTTTCTTTGTGAATCAATTTCTGAAAACTCTTTATCAGGAAAATCTGATTAGTTTTGATCTTAAGAATCTTGCTTGGAAATGGGATATGGCTCAAATTGAAGCCATGGACATCACAGATAATGTGGTGGAATTAATGATTGGCAGAGTAAAGAGATTGCCATCCCAAACCCAGCACATTCTTTGCTTGGCAGCTTGTGTTGGCGCATTTTTCGATCTCAATACATTATCGATTATTTGCGAGCAATCTACTGGGAAAGTGTTTACAAATCTTTTGCCAGCAGTGAGATCAGGTTTAATTCTTCCCCTATCTGAATTAGATTCCCAACTGTTAATTCAAGATTATAAATTCAGTCACGATCGCATTCAACAAGCTGCTTATGCTTTAATTGAGGAAAATAGAAAACCAACCATTCATCTGCAAATTGGCAGGCTTTTGTTAGCTAATATCTCTTGCCAAGAACGCTCTGAAAGACTGTTTGAATTAGTCGATCATTTTAATCTGAGTAGAGGATTAATTAGGGATACTCAAGAACAGCTAGAACTGGCGCAATTAAATTTGCAAGCTGGTCAAAAAGCCAAACAGGCTACAGCTTATGCTGCTGCCCTAAAATATCTAACTGCGGGAATAGAATATTTAAATGATAATAGTTGGGACGAATATTACGAACTAACCTTTGAACTTTACCAAGAAAAGTCAGAACTTGAGTATTTAAATGGTCATTACGAGCAGTCGGAACTTTTAATTCAGCTTTTGTTGTCCAAAGCTAAATCATCTATAGAACAAGCGAATACTTATAATTCTCTAATCCTACTTTACACCATACTAGGAAAGTACTCAGAAGCCTTTGATGCAGGACGTAAAGCTTTGCAACTATTCGACATTGATCTACCAGAAGATAATTGGTTAAATGCACTAAATAGGGAAATTACTGAAGCCAACAAAAATTTAGGTGACAAAAAAATTGCTTCACTGGTGGACGAGCCAGAAATGACGAGTCCCGAAAAAAAAGTTGCGGTTAAATTATTTATTAATCTGCTCACACCAGCTTATTTTTTAGACCAACATTTATTTGCTTTAATTGCTACCAAATGTTCTAATCTTTGTTTCAAATATGGGGCTATTCCAGAAGCAGCTATGGCTTATAGTTGCTATGCAACTATACTAATTTGGCATTTACAAGAATATCAATTAGCCTATCAACTTGGCTTGCTAAGTCTCAAAATAAGCGATCGCTTTAACGATTTAGCATACAGATGCCGAGCCTGTAATATGCTCGCCAATCATATATTGCCTTGGGTTAAGCACACCACCTTTTCTCAAGCTATAAATGATGAGGCTTTAAAAGTAGGTTTGGAATCTGGAGATATTCAATTTCTGGGATTTTCTTCCATCAATCAAATTGGTCATATAATTTTTGAGGGTAAAAATTTAGCAGATATTTTAGCCATTTTGCCCAACTATATACTTTTTGCAACTAAACCGAAAAACATAACAGTTCTCCATACCTTATTGGGTCGTCAACTGGCACTCTTGAACTTAAGTGGTAGAACCCAAGATCAGTTTTCTTTCCAAAATCAGGAAATAACAGAAGCTGAATACATAGAAAATTGTCAGTTAAACCAAAATCACTATTCTCTTTGTATTTACTATATTTTAAAAGCACAGATTCTCTATCTATACGGTCAATACAGTTTGGCACTAACTTACTCGCTCGAAGCGGAAAAAATACTTCCTGTGATTCGTGGTTTAATCCCAGAAGCCGAACACAATTTTTATTCTTCACTTATTTTCATAGCTCTTTATCCACAAGCTACAGCCATAGAGCAAAAAAAATATGGTCACAAGCTAGAAACTAATCAAAAAGAAATGGCAAATTGGGCAGATAATTGCCCAGAAAATTTCCTACACAAGTATCTTATGATCGAAGCGGAAATTGCCAGAATCAAGGGTCAAGATTTAGAAGCAATGGAATTATACGACCAAGCTATTGCTTCTGCTGCCGACAATGAATTTATTCAGAATGAAGCTTTGGGCAATGAATTAGCAGCCAAGTTTTGGTTAGGAAAAAATAAACAAGATTTTGCGCAACTCTACCTTAAAAAAGCTCACTATGGCTACCAGCTCTGGGGTGCTAAACGCAAAGTGGAAGATTTGGAGACCAAATATGCCCACTTACTCCCTCAAACATATCTTAAAACCATATCAGAAAATCAGATTAATCATATTATCACTCATAAAGCCTCTATAAATAATACTAATATACTAGATGCAGCTAGTGTTATTGAAGCATCCCAAGCTTTAGCTGGGGAAATTGTCTTAGATAAACTGCTTGAAAATTTAATGAAAATCCTTATTGAGAATGCTGGAGCGCAAAAAGGATTTTTGATTCTTAAAGACGAAAATAACTGGTTGATTGAGGCAAAAGGACTAGCTAATGAAGATAATGTTGTTATCTTACAATCAATTCCCATAGATTCTCTAGATTCTAACCACAAACCACTATTATCAACTGCCATTATCAACTATGTTGCTCGCACTCAACAAAACATAATTTTAAACGATGCTACCAATGAGGGACAATTCATTCGAGATCTTTATATTGTCAATGCCAAACCAAAATCTATTCTTTGCGCTCCTCTACTCAATCAAGGGAAACTAATTGGAATTTTGTATTTAGAAAATAATCTGATAACAGGTGCTTTTACTCCAGAGCGAGTGGAAATTTTAAAAATACTTTCTGCACAAGCAGCCATATCTATTGAAAATTCCCGTCTATACGCGAAGTTAGAAGATTACAGCTACACTCTAGAAAGAAAAGTTGAAGACCGCACAAAAGAGCTATGTAAAGCCAATCAAGAACTAGCACGTTTGGCAAATCTAGATGGGTTAACCCAGCTTGCCAATCGCCGTTATTTCGATCACTACTTCACCCAAGAATGGAAGCGTATGGCTAGAGAAAAACAGCCTGTATCCCTAATTTTATTCGACGTTGATTTTTTTAAGCGTTATAACGATCATTATGGGCATCAGGCTGGGGATTATTGTCTAATTCGGATAGCTCAAGTGGCGCAACAGACAGTTAAACGACCTGCGGATTTGGTAGCTCGCTATGGTGGAGAGGAATTTGTCATTGTTTTGCCCAAGACGGATATCAAAGGAGCAGCTACAGTTGCTCAATCTATTCAAAAGGAACTTGAGGCTTGTCAAATTGCCCACGATAAATCAGAAGTCAGTTCCTTTGTTACTATCAGTATGGGAATAGACTCTCAAATACCTATCCCAGGCAGTGATTATAAACAGATCATTAGAAATGCAGATACAGCCTTGTATATAGCTAAAAAGCAAGGGCGAAATCAATATTCTATTTACAGTCAACCTATAGCAGTTGAAAGAGAGAATTAACTTTAATTATTCCCTCTTCAAAAACAAACAATTTTGCGTTTACCAAGGACTACCAATAACGGTGAATGGAGCCCAATAGTAAGGATGAGATAAATTAATTCTATCGATTCCTTGTTCGGTTAATGCTGTTACAGATTTTTCGGGTAGATCGATAGTTTCTCCCCAACTGGTAATTATTTGGCGAGCTTCTAGGTCGATTGTCATTTTCCCTTCAATCATAGCTACTTGAGCTAGTCTTAGGGCTTCCGCTTTGAAAGGATTAGTTTTTAACTGATGATAGAATTCAGCCATTAAACCAGGATTGGTAACATCTTCAACGTACCATAAACTACCGATCGCAGTTTTGAATCCTAGTTTGATTGCTAATCCAGCAAAGCCCAATTCTGCATC
>JASJDF010000220.1 GCA_030065715.1 Xenococcaceae cyanobacterium MO_188.B19
GATATTTTGGCTTTGGCTGGAGAACGCACCTTTGGATTTTTATTTGTGATCATAGCTTTGCCTTCTGCTTTACCAATTCCTGCTCCTGGTTATTCTACTCCTTTCGGGATAATACTGCTTCTTTTAGCAATACAACTAATATTAGGTCATGACCGTCCTTGGTTTCCCCAAAGAATGCTTAAAGGTTCAATGAAACTGAAAATGGCACAGGGTTTTGTAAAAAAGGGAATCCCTTGGTTACAAAGAATCGAAGCCGTGACTAAACCTAGATACAGTTATATATGTACTAGCTTACCAGGAAGAATTATACTGGGTATCGCGATCGCGCTAATGTCCATATCTATGATGATTCCTGTACCTTTGACGAATACCATTCCTGCTGCGGGAATTTTAATTACAGCTTTTGGATTAATAGAAGATGATGGATTGATTTGTATCGCTGGCTTATTTGTCTGTTCAGTTGGGTTAACTGTTAGTACTTCAGTGTTAATTTTTGGTGTTACTGTTGTTCGTGAGACTATTAGTTTGATCAAAGATTGGTTAGGTAATGCGGTTTTTTAGATGCAATCCATGAGGAAGTCTGTGAATCAAGATTATCGATTGCTGATAATTTTGACTTAGATAATCCCAACACTTATCTAGAGTTAATTACTATATAATAAATTTTAAATAGTTCCTGATTGCTTGGAACAATTAGATAATTGTGTTTCTGACTTGGTTCAAAATTACACTGAATAGGTAGTAGTGAATTAAAATTGGTATTAGGACTGTGTATTTTTAACAAAATAATTTAAAGGCAGAGAACAAAGAATTTTTATATCTTCTTTTTGGTATCTTTGATGTAGCCTTTTGATAAATTCGTGCTTGATAAGTAAGCTATCGAAAAATTCTTGAACTTTTAGGTAAACAGTAAAGTTGATTCGGAAATAATCAAAATTATGATACCGAATAAAAGGTTCCGATTCGGAAACTGCACCAGCTACTTCTTGAATCACTGCTCTAGCAATTTCTAGAGTTACTGTTTCTACCTTTTGTAAGTCACTGTCATAACTAACTCCCACTTCTACGCTTATTAGTAATTCTTTCTCGGGAAAACTGTAATTTTTAAAACTGGTACTTACTATTTTTGAATTAGGAACTATAAGCCAATTTTGGTTTATTTCTTGAATAATAGTATGCTTCCAAGTAATGTCTTGAACATAGCCTTCCTCGCCTGTTTTTAGTTTAATATAGTCTCCTGGTCTAAGTTTTTTTGCTGTTAAAATATTAACACTTGAAAATAAATTAGCGAAAGTACTTTGCAGAGCTAACCCAATAGAAACACCACCAATACCAAGGGCAGTTAGGAGGGGTGTAATAGCAATACCAATAGACTGGATAATAATTAATATTCCCAGGCTAAAAATCAATATTCTAGTTAGATTTTCAAATAAAGTTGTTAACTGAGGGCTTTCTTCTCCTTTACTGCTATAAAACTGAATTAAGCCAATAGCTAGTCGTGAAGCAACTAAATTGACTGAAGCCAGAAAAAATACTAACAGAACTTTTTGAATAATATTCAAAAAAGAAGGACGAATTGGCAAACTGGTAAGGACCAAGGAAACTCCTGCTATTGTGAACCAGAGCCAAACTATTCCTCGTAGAGATTTGATTATTGTATCTCCACCTTGCCAACCAGTTCTCCTAATTACTTTTTTAAGGCTTTTGAATCCTTGTTTTTCAAAAAATAAACCTAAGCTAAAAGAAAACATAATTATTCCGATGGGAATAATATAATTAACCAATTGCAGCAACTCTTTCATACTTGAGCTATAGTTGTTTGTTGTCTCTAAACTAAAAGCGATCTCCGATATTGAAAATTATTGCACTATCTCCTTGACTATGCTTTACCCATAAGTGTAGAAACGCTAACAAAAACAGATAATCTAGGTTTCATGAACACTAGAGGAAATTAGTGAATGTACTCGTTCGGTAACTACTATTTGTTCTGATAAAACAGGAACTCTGACTCAAAATAAGATGGTAGTCCAACAAGTTTGCACGGGTTCCCACCACTTTGAAGTTACAGGAGAGGGTTACGAACTCCCTTAATTCTTAATGCCTTCCAGTTCAACTTTGACTGGCTTAACTTGCCAAATTTCTTGACAATATTCTCGGATGGTTCGGTCTGAAGAGAATTTACCCATGCGTGCTACATTGAGAATCGACATTCGAGTCCAGTTTTCTTGATCCTGATAAGCCTGACTGACTTTTTCTTGGCAATCGATATAAGATTGATAATCCGCCAAAAGCAAGTATTCGTCTCGATTCAACAGCGAATCGACAATTGGCTGAAATCGCTGAGGCTCATCAAGAGAGAAGTATCCTGATGCAATGCGATTAATAACTCCTTGCAGTTCCGTATTGTTATTATAGTAATCCCGTGGGTTATATCCCTGGTTCTTAAGTTTGGCTACTTCTATCGCAGTCAAACCACACAGAAAGAAATTTTTAGTTCCTACAGCTTCGCGAATCTCAATATTAGCTCCGTCGAGAGTACCTATGGTTAAAGCTCCATTGAGGGCAAATTTCATATTGCCCGTCCCAGAAGCCTCTTTACCAGCAGTAGAAATCTGTTCGGAAAGATCGGCTGCGGGATAAACTTTTTCTCCTAAAGTTACTGAGAAATTGGGCAGAAAGACTACTTTAAGGCGATCACCCACATGGGGATCGCGGTTGATTATCTCTGCTACGGAGTTAATCAGTTTAATAATCAATTTAGCCATAAAATAACCTGGGGCTGCTTTACCTCCAAAGATAAAGGTACGCGGTTGAAGTGCCAAATCGGGATTACTAATGATGCGATTGTATAAAGTTACGATGTGCAACACATTAAGGAGTTGACGCTTGTACTCATGGATGCGTTTGACTTGGGTATCAAATAGGGAATTGACATCTAACTCAATGCCCTGATGATGCTGAATATAAGCTGCCAAATCCTGTTTGTTTTCCTGTTTAATCCGCTTCCAGCGATCGCAAAAACTGCGATCATCCACTAATTTTTCTAACTGTCTTAATTCTTCGAGATTCTTAATCCAATTCTTCCCAATGGTTTGGGTAATCAGTAGGGTTAGCTTGGGATTGCTCAATAACAGCCAGCGACGGGGAGTAATTCCATTGGTTTTATTGCTAAACTTCTCGGGACATAGCTCGTAAAAATCTTTTAAAACATCATTTTTTAAGAGTTCTGTGTGCAGAGCAGAAACTCCGTTAACTGCATGAGAGCCGACACAGGCTAAATGCGCCATGCGGACTTGTTTTTCTGCTCCCTCCTCAATGAGAGATAAACGGGCAATCTTAGTGCGATCGCCAGAATATTGCAACCAGACTCGCTCTAAAAAACGACGGTTAATTTCATAAATAATTTCTAGATGTCTGGGCAAAAGACGGGCAAATAGACTGACCGACCAACGCTCTAAGGCTTCTGCCATTAGGGTGTGATTGGTATAGGCAAAAGTGTTTTGGGTAATCTGCCACGCCCGCTCCCAATTCATCTGATGTTCGTCCACCAGAAGACGCATTAACTCAGCAATGCCAATAGAGGGGTGGGTATCATTGAGCTGAATCGCTGCTTTTTCGTGCAGACAATCAAGGGTATGGTGATTTAGTAAGTAGAGACGAATAATATCTTGTAGGGAACAGGAAACAAAGAAATATTGCTGTTCTAAGCGTAGCTCCTTCCCTTGGGGCGTATTATCGTTGGGATAGAGAACTTTCGAGATATTTTCCGAGAAAGTCTTTTGCGCCACGGCGCGATTGTAGTCCCCAGCGTTAAAAACTTGAAAATCAAAATCTTGACTGGCTCTGGCACTCCACAAGCGCAGCGTGTTAACCGTATTGGTCTTATATCCTGGCACTAGGGTATCGTAAGGCGTTCCTAAAACCGTGCGCTCGGGAATCCAACGCACTTGATAGCGACCCTGTACGTCAGTGTAAGTTTCGGTATGTCCCCCTAACTTAACTTCCACCATATACTCTGGTCGGGGAATTTCCCAGGGGTTGCCCAAATGCAGCCACCTGTCGGGACGTTCTACCTGGCAGCCATCCTGAATTGCTTGGTCAAAAATCCCAAACTCATAGCGAATACCATAGCCCATGGCAGGAATTTCTAAAGTTGCCAAAGAATCTAAAAAACAGGCTGCGAGCCTCCCTAAACCTCCATTACCCAATCCAGGCTCGGCTTCCTGTTCCATCAATTCGTAAAGATTGAGTCCTAGTTCGGTAAGTGCTTGATAAGCTCGTTCCCAAAGACCCACGTTAACTAGATTTTGACCCAACTGTCGCCCCATGAGAAATTCTGCTGAGAGATAGCAAACTACTTTGACATCTTGCTGGAGACAAGTTTCGATGGTTTTTAGCCAGCGATGAATCAGGCGATCGCGCACTGTATAGGCTAATGCCATATAGTAATCGTGGGGCGTGGAAAGGAATTTGTTTTTACCTTGGATGTAATATAAGTTATCGTAAATAGCTCGTTTAAGGGTTTCGATACTTATTCCCGTGCGGTCATCTTCTATTTGAACTTTGACACGCTTGCTACCGAAAATATTAGTTTTTAGACGAGCTGGATACTGTTTAAAATACTTTCCATTCATAATGTGTTGTTATATAGTTCATTTATTCTTATAAGTTTTGGAATCAACTTTTAATCCCTAGTTTGTACTATTTGCTAACTAAAACTAGCAAAATGTTAATTTTGTTCAAATTAACATTTTGCCCCTAAAATTTTATTAGTAATGCTTCACCAGACTAAATAATGTTTACAAACCTAGTCAGAACTCTCAATGGTTGGGTGGTTAGTTTATGTCAATTATTAGCACTTTTTGTCATTGTCACGGGGATAATTAAAGCTTTAATTATTTACTTTAAGTATGTTTTTTCTAATTCTCGTTCTGCGATCGCATTTCAGGCAAGTCGATTAGAATTAGGTTATTCTTTTTCCTTGGGACTAAGCTTTCTGGTTGGAGGTAGCATTTTAAAGACGACGATCGCGCCCACCTGGAATGATATCGGTCAATTGACAGCAATTATTGCCATAAGAACGGTTTTAAACTATCTCTTGTTACAAGCAATTAATAAGAGTTCAAGCGAACCCGAGCGACAATCAAAATTGTCAGCAGGACAGTCAAAAGCCTCTTTAACAGAGAATCATTAAAACGGTAAAAAACGACATATTGATTTAAGCTATCTCAAGAGAAAAACTTCTAAAAATATAAAGTTTAAAACCTATTTTGTCAAAAGTTTTTACTTTGAAAGTATTTTAATTCTTTTCCTCACAAGTTCTTCAATTTTTTTTTCTAGCATCATCTTAATAAGAAGTTGATGAGCAAGCATACTGCTGAGGATGTAGCTTGAAAGATAACAAAACTGGCGAAGTTGCTCGATAAATTTAACTTTAATTAAACAAAATAAGCTAGCTCTAGCTAAGCTGGCTTAAAGACTTGCATGAGTTCCTCATAAACGTCAATATGGAGCTTGAATCATGAAATGTTTTCAATTGTCTAAAGTTTTGGGAGTTAGCATCCTTACCCTGAGTTTGGCTGTGTCGCCTTCCAGTGTAGCTACTGTGGCTCAGAATCCCGATGAATCTGGGATCAACTCATCAGAATCTACACAGCAGAATTTTGATGAGGCACAGCAGCAGTTTCAAAAAGCAGCACAAGAAGCACGAAAAGGAATTGAATCAGCAGGACAAGCGGTACAACAAGAAATTGACAAGGCTTTAAAAGAAGCCGAAAAAAAATTCTCCAAGCAAAATAATTGGGGCTGGCTTGGTTTGTTTGGTTTACTGGGCTTGTTTGGTTTAGCTGGCAGGGGAAAGAGTCATGAACCAACAGTGTCCCATCAAAGAGAAGTTAAACAAGGAGGTAGTTAGGTTTCTAGAATATATTAGCGACTAATATACCAACTGATGGAGATTTTAATTGTTGAAGACGAGCGCGACATAGCCGAAATTATTCAAGAATGCCTGGAGGCTGAAGGATTTTCCTGTCGCGTCTGTTACGATGGTCATTCTGCCCTGGAACTGTTTGCCGAACACCAACCCGATTTAATAATTCTTGATATCAGACTGCCTGGTATAGATGGTTTGGAAGTATGTACCCAAATCCGCCAACACGCGAGTGGAATATGCTCTCTAACCGAGAGCATTTCCTCCCGTCAAAAACCAGTAGCCAACGAGCCGTATATTTTAATGCTGACCTCTAGAGGAGAAGAAATTGATCGCATTATTGGTTTATCTACAGGAGCAGATGATTACTATGTTAAACCTTTTAGCCCCAGAGAATTAGTCGCTAGGGTACGAGCTTTATTGCGTCGTCGTCTGCGGGAAGGAGATCGCTTGCAATTGATCCGAACCAAATCTTTTACCATTGACTTAGAACAGCATTGTATCCGTCGTCATGTTGATACTGAATCAGCCAAACAATTGGAATTATCATCTTCTGAGTTTAAGCTTATGACTTTGTTTGTTAAACATCCAGGCAGAGTCTGGGAAAGAGAACAACTAATTGAAAAGCTTTGGGGAGATGATTTCTTTGGTGAAGAACGGGTGATTGATACTCATGTTGCCAGATTACGCCGAAAAATTGAACCCCACCCCAATAAACCTAAATTCATTAAAACCGTAGTGGGCGTGGGTTATAAATTTGAAGATTCCTAGGTAATAATGATCAAGCTTAATCTACAAGCCCGACTCTTTTTTTCTCATATTCTGGTGACTATTGTGGGGGTAAGCGCCTCTTCTGTGGGGGGTAATTTTTTTTCACCCCGATTTTTTCAATTCCATGTCAGAGATTTAGAAGGAAGAGGCTTAACTATTCGCGCTGCTCACTCTCAACTATTAGAAGTCTTTGAAACTGCTTGGGCTAGGGGCAATTTTTGCTCATTGTTAATTGGTACACTAGCAGCAGCAATTCTTAGTTATTGGATTGCCAAGCGGATTGTGCAGCCATTGAACCAAATGGAGACAATTGTTTACCAATTCGCTAACGGTAAATTAGATGAACGGATGTGCCATTTAGAAATTCCTGAATTAGACCGCCTAGCCGTGGGTTTTAATCGTATGGCAGCTAGTTTAGAAGAAGTAGAAGAAAGAAGAAGGGAAATTATCGACGATCTTACCCATGAATTGCGAACACCCCTAACTATCATTCGCGGACGCTTGGAAGAAGTTGCCGATGGAATTATTGTGGCTAACTCACAAATCTATGGGCAATTAATCCGCGAAACCAAGCGTTTACAGCGTTTGCTTAAAGATTTACAAGAATTATCTCAGGCTGAGGTGGGAAACCTGTCATTAAATCTACAGCTAACTAATTTGCGCGGTATGTTGGAGCCATTGGTAGAAAGATTTGGCGAGCAGTTGCTTGGTAGCGATCGCGTTGTGAGTTTAGACTGTCCGACTAATTTACCCTACGTTATGGTAGATTGCGATCGCCTGGAGCAGATTTTGGTCAATTTACTTAGTAATGCTATTCGTCACACTCCCTCTGGTTCAATTACTCTCAAAGCTTGGTCTGATGTGGATAAAGTCTGGATATCTCTCACAGATACAGGTTCGGGAATTGCGGAAGAAGAATTACCTCATGTTTTCAGACGCTTCTGGCGATCTCAAAAGTCTCGCTCTCAAAAATATGCTGGTACGGGGATTGGTTTAGCAATTTGTCGTCGTTTGGTAGAACTACACGGAGGAGAAATATTTGCCGAAAGTCAGTTAGGAGTGGGCAGTACTTTTAAATTTTTCTTACCAATAAATAGTAGTGTTTGATTTCTAAATTGGAAACAGTTTGTCAAAACTGATATGAAGCTGTCATAATTCTGCAATAACAATTCGATATCGTAATTTGATTAAACACAATTCTTGTTTTTGGTTCTTTTGAAGGGGTTGTTGATTAAAAGTATGAAATCATCTTTATCTGAAACTATCAGCAATAAAGTAAAAATAAGTAACTTGAAAAAACTGGAAAAAATTTTAGAAAAAGCCATATTTTCCGCTCGATGGTTATTGATTCCATTTTATGTTTGTTGTTTACTATTAATAGTAATACTTGTCATTAAGTTCACTCAAAATTTCTGTTTTAAAGTTATTCCTCTGGTATTTATTGAGGTTGAACAAAGCGAGGTGATTTTATCAATTTTAGAGTTGATCGATTTACTACTTGTGGCTAACTTACTTATAATTATTGTTTTTAGTGGCTATGAAAGTTTCGTTTCCAAATTCGATCTCGGAGAAAATGTTGATCGACCTGAATGGATGTCTAACATTAGTTTTTCTAATTTGAAACTCAAGCTCATGGGTTCTTTAGTAACTATATCAGCAATAGATTTATTAGGGTCATTTATCAAGGTTGCCGAAATTAGCCAAAGGATTTTAATTTGGCAAGTGATCATTCACTTTACTTTTGTTCTTTCTGGGTTACTTTTTGCTTGGATGGATAAGATTGGTGAACAAATTGATTCTTAGAGCATATACCAAATAAATTGCACCGCGCTGAAACACACCTTTTATTTAGGTCAAATTAGAGTTTGTCAAAATTGACATTAAACTGTCATAGCTATGAAAAAAAAGCTTGTTAATTTAAATAATTAATAAGCTTTCTATTTTTGGAGAAAAGGCTATGAATACTTGTCCTTACTGCTCCCATAATTTACTCCGCCATCTCCGCTCCCATGATCGCTACTGGTATTGTCTACACTGTCGTTTAGAAACATCAGACAGCTTTATAACAGCCCAAAATAGCTCCATAAACCGTAAATTCAAGCTTTTAAAAGCTGAAAATTTCTCCGTTGTCTCTTCAATCTAATTTTTAAGATCCACAACTATGCAATCACTTTCAACTATTGCCTTAATCTCAGTTCATAGCGATCCTG
>JASJDF010000221.1 GCA_030065715.1 Xenococcaceae cyanobacterium MO_188.B19
TGGTCACGTCCGCCTCCAAATGAAGGATTAGAGAGCGTTACCACGTGGAAGTACCTCCTCTGGGAATTCAAAGTTTTCGTGGGGTTGGTCTTGAGTAGCCATCCAAGCTCTGAGACCTTCATTCAACAGAATGTTTTTGGTGTAGAAAGTCTCAAACTCAGGGTCTTCTGCTGCTCTCAATTCTTGAGATACGAAGTCATAAGCCCGTAAGTTTAAGGCAATTCCGATAATACCAATCGATGCCATCCATAATCCTGTTACAGGTACAAATAGCATAAAGAAGTGTAACCAACGTTTGTTGGAGAAAGCGATCCCGAAAATCTGTGACCAGAAACGGTTAGCAGTTACCATACTGTAGGTTTCTTCCGCTTGAGTGGGTTCAAATGCACGGAAGGTGTTAGCTCCGTCCCCATCTTCAAACAAGGTGTTTTCTACTGTAGCACCGTGAATCGCACACAGTAAGGCACCACCTAGTACTCCTGCTACTCCCATCATGTGGAAGGGGTTAAGAGTGAAGTTGTGGAACCCTTGTACAAACAGAATGAAACGGAAGATTCCTGCTACACCTAAACTGGGTCCGAAGAACCAGCTCGACTGTCCTAAAGGATAGAGTAAGAAGACGCTTACGAATACGGCGATAGGAGCAGAAAAGGCAATAGCATTATAGGGACGAATGCCTACCAGACGAGAAATCTCGAACTGACGTAGCATGAATCCAATCAGTGCAAATGCACCATGGAGAGCGACAAAAGGCCACAATCCACCGATTTGACACCAACGAGCGAAGTTCCAGTTCGCTTCGGGACCCCACAAGAAGAGTAGGGAATGTCCCATGCTGTCTGCGGGGGAAGATACCGCTACAGTTAAGAAGTTAGCTCCTTCGAGGTAAGAGCTTGCTAAACCGTGGGTGTACCAAGATGTAACAAAAGATGTTCCTGTGAGCCAGCCACCAATGGCTAAGTAAGCACAGGGGAATAATAGGATGCCCGACCATCCGACAAATACAAATCTATCGCGTTTTAACCAGTCATCGAGAGCGTCAAACCACCCTCTTTCTGCTGGTGCGCGTCCTACTGCTATGGTCATAGTTTTTAAACCTCTTGCTTAAACTAAACAAACTGCAAGATTTCTCAAAATGGATGCTTTTATGTGTGCTCCGATTTACCGACTATTAGTTAAAGTATCTAATTGAACGGTTTTGACAGTGGCAATTGTTATGAACTGTCACGACGGCGATTAGAGATGCTCCCTAGCCGGGAGCCTCTCTCTCCGTCAAGTTTTATAAAAGTTTACCAGGTTACTCTGGTCTAAGCTATCTAAGATTGAAATAGATTGCGTATTCCTTATCGTTCCAATGAAACAATAAGTTAATGTTTCTTAAAATAGCATGAGTTAGAAGTGATTCATATATGATTTATAGAAATCATCAACTTTTCGACTTTGCCCCCACCCTATTAATAATTATTAGCAAATTTTTAATAAAATTACACACTGTCTCTCATAAATCTTTAGGAATTTGCTACGAATGGTGATAAGTATCGACAAAATGAGAGAATGATTTTGATTGGATCTAAGTTCTAACAGATTTTTAAGAAACGTAAACTTTAGGAATGACAAATCAAACTAACACTTTAAGACAAGATGTTTTAGGCTCTCGCAGACTGAGCAACTATTTTTGGGCAGTTATTGTGACAATGGGAGGAGTCGGATTTTTACTATCAGGACTTTCTAGCTATCTAAAAGTCAATCTTCTTTTTGTTTCCGATACTAGCAATCTACAATTCGTCCCTCAAGGAGTAGCTTTAACTTTTTATGGTGTAGCTGGTTCTCTATTGGCTATCTATCTCTGGTTAGTGATTCTGTGGGATGTGGGAGGAGGTTATAACCAGTTTGATAAAACCACAGGGAAAGCCACTATTTCTCGCTCAGGATTTCCCGGAAAAAATCGCAATGTGGAAGTAAATATCCCTCTAGAAGATATACAATCGGTGAGAGCCGAAATTAGAGAGGGACTAAATCCTAAGCGAGTTCTCTATCTAAGAGCCAAAAAACGTCGAGAGATTCCTTTGACTAGAGTTGGAGAGCCTATTGCTTTGGCTACTCTCGAAAATCAAGGAGCAGAATTAGCCAAATTTTTGCAAGTTCCTTTAGAAGGGTTATAGGATTTGGAGTTATTTTAAAGTATCCAGCGATCGCAAAAACTGATATAGTGCGATCGCTATATAAAGTTTCCCTTACTAATTTCAACAGAACTTTACGTAATCGTTCATTTCCCCTCCTGTGGGGGCGACACTCAAAGACAAAAGGCTGACTGTATAAAACAGATTGCGAGAAAGCATAATGTAGTGTTGGGTATAAAGAGGGAGAATAACTACAAGATATTCAGACTCTTGGGATTTATGTATGGAAGTTGCCCAAGTTTATTACTTCATTAAAGCGGTATCTCTTGCTAATCTGCCATCTTCCATGTGCAAAATACGATCGGCTATATCCAGAATGCGATTATCGTGAGTCACTAACAGAATAGTACAGCCTTGTTCTTTAGCCAATTTCTGCATAATTTCGACAACGTTACGACCAGATTTACTATCTAGTGCTGCTGTCGGTTCATCTGCTAACACTAATTGAGGTTGACTAACTAAAGCACGGGCGATGGCAACTCTTTGTTGTTGTCCCCCTGAAAGGCTATCGGGATAAAAACTCATTCTATCTCCTAAACCTACTGCTTCAAGGATATCTGTAGTCATCTTATTTCGTTGTTCAAAGGAAATATCTTGGTGCAATCTGAGAGACATTCGCACATTTTGTTCTGCTGTTAAACAAGATAGTAAGTTATGGGATTGAAAAATAAACCCAATCTGGCTACGAATTTTGACTAATTGATTTTTATTCGCACTATATAATTCTTCTCCTAAGATTTTAATGCTACCTGATTGTACAGAGCGCAAACCACCAATGAGAGTCAACAGAGTAGTTTTTCCACTACCCGATGGACCAGTCATAATCACGATCTCGCCAGCATAGATATCTAAATCTACATCAAAGAGAACTGGCTTACATAGTTCACCTTTACCAAAGGCATGATTGAGATGATTAATGGTAACAACACGGTTTGGAGACATGGTTAGTTGTTAAATCACTAATAACTTGCCTTTTATGTTTCTATATTTTCGAGAAAAAACTTGAAGAACTTGTGAGTGAGATTGAATCATTAAGCTAAAATACTTCCGCAGGATCGGCAGACTGAAGTTGCCTAATTGCGATCTAATTATTTATAGGTTATTTTTCGGCTATTACTAACATTTCATAGTCTTCAGTTGTTAATTGGTCATTGCGACTAAAAGCACCAAGTTTTGCTCCAAATATGTCAATAACTTTAAAATTGAGTGTTTTTAAAAGCCAGGTTATTTCTGATGGAACATAATAACGTTCGTTGCACTCTAGTTTTTTAGTGTTACCGAAATCGTCCTCAATCTGGATGGTATGATGATCGCGAAATGTCATTAAATCAAATGAATTATTACTATAAGTGGCATTTCCTTCTTTCGTTGCTGAAGCGAAAAATTCTTTAACGGAATGGAATAAGGGAAATAATCCGTTCAAGGTAGTAAATATTAATTTTCCTTTGGATTTTAAAGCGTTGCTTGCATTGCGAAGAATTTGCCAATTCATCTCATCGGTTTCCATTAAGGAAAAACCTCCCTCACAAAGCATAATTACTAAATCGAATTCATCCGAAAAAGTAAGTTTTCTCGCGTCTTGTTGTTCAAAATTAATTGATAAATTCTGTGCAGATGCTTTTTCTTTGGCTCTGTTTAATTGAGATTCAGATAGATCAATTCCCGTAATGTTATATCCTCTTTTGGCTAACTCAATAGAATGTCTTCCTGTGCCACATCCAATATCTAGAATTCGTGTATTTTTATCATAGTTTATCTCTCGTTCGATAAAATCACATTCTCCTATTGTGCCTTGGACAAAACTCTCGCGATCGTATTTTTCACTGTAATTTTCAAATAATAATTCGTACCACTGTTTCATCGTTTGTCCTTTGCTCCTTCTGCCTATCTCAACTATACGAGACTTAAACTCATTACTGATGACTGATGACTAATTACTGAT
Organism: Xenococcaceae cyanobacterium MO_188.B19; assembly: GCA_030065715.1. Taxonomy (GTDB): domain Bacteria; phylum Cyanobacteriota; class Cyanobacteriia; order Cyanobacteriales; family Xenococcaceae; genus JASJCP01. The sequence goes on from JASJDF010000221.1 coordinate 4,123, forward strand.
TACAGTCTTGCCATTTTTGGTGGGCTTTTCTGAGTAAAGCGATCGCTTGTTCACAAGTAGCGACACATTCTGGAATACTCATATCCGCAGGATCAGCCATTGGTGGCTCGACATCAATGGTGTGTTTTTTAGCCCAGATTGCCAACTCACTCCACATTGTACCAATCATGATAAAGGGTGTATCTTGTAGCCTACGAACCTGCAATAATTGCCAAATCATCAGAGCTTCCAAAGCTGTCCCAATTCCCCCTGGCAGAACGACAAAAGCGTCTGAAGCAATTACAAAATGATGCAGTCGAGAAAAGAAGGTGCGATGATGATACATTTGTTCGACAAAGGGATTAGTCTCTTGCTCGAACCCCAAATCAATACGAATCCCAATCGATTTGGTGATATCTTCAGGATCGGCGATTACACTACCTTCATTTGCTGCCTGCATTAAACCAGGACCACCACCAGTAACAATATCACAACCCATTTTTGTTAATTCCCCCGCCAGATCGCGAACTCCATTATATAGAGGAGTATCGGGTTGAATTCTCGCCGAACCAAAGAGGGTAACACGGTAGCGTTCTCGTCTTGCTGGTTGAATAGCAGACAACTTGTTAACCGTATCCCAGAGATTGAGGATCGCATCATGAATTACTTCAAAAGCAGCTTCTGAGTCTGAAATATTGACAGTATCGGGATTTTGGTGGAGATTACAATAAAACGGACGCGATTGCTTTTCTGGACTCATAAGATCGATTTTCTAAGTTATCATCGTCAAGCGTAAAACCCCCGTCATTTATGCGGGGGATCTAAGCTATCGCCAGATTTATCTGGCAGTAAATATGTTACAATACAAGCACTAATTCTTAATAGTTAAATGCTTTCTTTCACGTTTCAGTATAAATTAAAACCTAGCCAAGCTCAAGCTACTCAAATAGATGAGTGGCTCGAAATTTGTTGTCAAGTTTATAACTGGAATAATTGTGAAAGAAAGGATTGGCTTAGAGCTAGGAAAAATGATGTTAATTCTTGTTCTTTAGTTAAAGAATATATTATTTTTCCCGAAACTAAATTCCCTAATTACAATGTTCAAGCTGTCAATTTAACTCAAGCTAAAAAAGAGAATCCTAAACTCAAAAAAGTACAGTCTCAAGTTTTACAATCTACCCTTAAAAGATTGGATAAGGCTTGGACTGATTTCTTTGAGAAGAAACGGAAAAGAGGCTTACCTCGATACAAGCAGCCCAACCAATTTAGAAGCTTCATCTATCCTCAAATCAAAGAATCTGATTTTGAGGGAAATAAAGTGAGGCTACCTAAAATTGGCTGGGTAAAGTTCAAAAAGTCAAGAGAATTTCCTGTTGGTTTGACTCCCAAGCAGCTAAGAGTAGTTAAAAAAGCAGTAGGGTATTTCATTCAAATAATTTTTGTAAATAAGGAAGACGTTCCAGATATTATGCCAGGGAAAACATCTTTAGGCATTGATGCGGGAATTTCTAGTTTCATTGCGACCAGTGATGGAGAGTTAATCGAGATACCATTATTTGTGAAGAAAGCAGCTAGTAAGCTTCAATCGCTACAGCGCAAGCTCAAGCATAAAATTAAAGGTTCTAACAATTGGTTAAAACTCCAAAAGAGGATAGCTAAACTACACTTTGTAGTAACTTCTCGTCGCACTGATTGGTTGTTTAAGTTAGCTCATAAATTGTGTGACAGAGCAGATAATATCTTTGTGGAAAATCTTGACTTTAGAGGATGGCAAAAAGGACTATTTGGCAAGCAAATAAACAATTCAGCAATTGGTAAGTTCATCAATCAGATACTACCTATGGTATGTTTTAAGCGAGGTGTTTACTATTCAAAAGTAGATAAAAACTATACGAGCCAAATTTGTCCTCAATGCAGTACAAATACAGGAAAGAAATCTTTAAGTCAAAGAGTTCATCGCTGTAATTGTGGTGTGGTGATGAACCGCGATATTGCAGCAGCTAAAGTAATTCAGCAGCGAGGACATAACGCCGTAGGGCATACGGTAAAAGAAATAGCTTGTGGAGGCGATGCGACGGGGGTTCAACTTCAGTTGAATCTAGTTAGCAGCCGATGAATCAAGAATCCGCGCCATTTTTAATGCGCGGAGTGTCAAAGCCTCTCAAATATACTTCTTTCAGTAAACAATCGAAATCTAAAATACCTCAGCAGGATCAGCGGATTGTAATTTTCTAATTGCGATCGCACCAGAAGCAGAACACATAATAATAGTTAAGAAAAATACTCTCAAAGCGACAGCAGATTCCATTGCTAGAGGCATTTGAGTAAGAGCTTCTAGTAAGCCATACATCCCAATAGAAAACCCAAAACCAGGAATAAAGCCCAGTACAGCCAGAATAATTGCTTCTTGAAAAACTACCATTAACAAACTTTTATCGGGATAACCGATTGCCTTGAGGGTGGCGTATTCTGACAGATGATCATTAACATCGGCAAATAAAACTTGATACACAATTACTATCCCCACAACAAAACCCATTACTACCCCAAAGTTAAAGATCGTTCCTGCGGGATGGTTTTGATCCCAAAATTCTTTTTCTGCTGTAATAAATTCTTGGTGAGTCATGACTTCAACCATACTCGGCAAAGTCGCCCTAACTTTGGCTTTTACATCTTCTGGATTTTTTTCAGAATCGACACTCAGCACACCAACTTTAACTTGCTCAATACTATTTGTACCGTACAAGCGGAGGTAATTCCAATCACTAGTAATCAGATATCCTTCTACAAATAGGGTGCTACCAAAAGTAAACATTCCGCTAACACTAATTCTTCGCTTAGATATTTCTGTCGTGACTGTTTCACCACGATCATAAGCTTCTGCGATCGCACCTAAATCGGGTCTAGCTCGACGATCTACCAATACTTGATCTGGTAGCTTAATTTGTTCTAATTGTTGATTAACTTCGGGTAAATTTAACACAGGACGAGCAGGATCAAAAGCCAGAATTGCAACGTTAGTAACTTTCTTGTTCCACGGATTAATCCAACCTGCATGGGAATAGTAAAAAGGACTAGCGGAAGACACTCCTTCTACCGCAGCAGCTTGATATAAATGACGACGATCAAAAGTTTGACCATCATCTAAAAATTTAGCTCGCGAACTAACCAAATATAAATCTCCATTAAGATGTTCGTGAATACGAGTTATACTAAATCCGATTTAGAAAACACATTTACAATTAACTATTATTTAACCAATGATAATTAGTTAAATCTTTTATTTCTTTTTCCATATTATTTAAAACGTTACAACGTTTTATTAATATCTCTTCAATCTGATCAATTGTTTCAAAATTTTGATTGACTAGAGGTTCATCTACTAGGTGCCAAAGTCTTTCAGCTGGTTGCAATTCTGGTGAATAAGGTGGTAAAAATTCGATGGTTATTCCTTCAGGCACTTCTACTTTTTTACTGCTATGCCATCCTGCATTATCTTCTACTAACAAAACCTTTTTTTTTCAGAAACCCCTGCATCAATGGCAAAGTTTTTATAAACAACATTGAGCCACTTTGTATTGACCCTAGGGATTAAATACCATAAATTTTCTCCAGTTTTTGGCTTGACGAATCCATACACATACAACCATTCATAACTATAGCTCACTATAGCTTCTGGTCTATTCCCGATCTTTGACCAAACCTTTTTTAAGATCGGTTTTAACCCTACTCGATGCTCATCAAAAAACCAAGTATCTACTTCTACACCTGGATTTTCTTGTTCTAATTTTTTAACTACGAGAGGTAAGTTAGCTTTAAATATTTCTTGTTCTAATTTATCTCCTTTTTTATGGCTCGGTCTTGGACTCTGCCATGAGTACCTGAGCTTTTTTAAATAATCCCACCCCCTCTGATTCCAAACTTTTTCTCTACCTGTTTCTTTTTCGATCCAACGCGCCACTTTTGGTCCCGTCCAAATACCATCTTCTGGTGATGGTGAAGATTCTAATTCTTGTTTGAGTTTTTCAATTTGTTCTTTAGTTAATAAAGGCTTTTTACCTCTGGTTCCTTTTTTAGGATTTTTGTGACCATTTTTTAGGGCTTTTGTCCCTGATTTATTATATTCTCTGAGAATTTCTTGAGCATAATCGTAGCTTATTCCTACTGCCACTGCACTATCTTTAATTGTCCATCCCAAAGATATTTTCCACAGTAAATGCCATCTTCTCGATTCAACTGGTTCTTGACTTTTTAAGTATCTTTTTTTGAGTTCTTCTGAGGTATGATGTTGTGCTAAATAAGCTTTTCTTGGCATCGATTAAGATTTTTAATTTTTCCTGCATTATACACTGGTTTTTAAAATCGGATTTAGTATGAATCGGTGTTCTAACAGTTTGGCATGACCAAATCGGAAGAGCCGTATTTTGTCGCTTAAAAAGCTTCTGTTTCTGGTTGCCGAGGTGAGATAAAAAGTGCATTCAAACCGATACTTTTTGACAACTACAAACTGAAGTGCGGAATGAGAAATATAACCCAAACCCGTAATGCTATAAAAAGTAGGGGCTGTTCAAGAACAGCCCCTACAAAATTGATAATCTTAAGTGAAATTTATCACCTATTAAATCTCTTCTTCAGGAGTCTTGCTACTATTGCCGTTAAAAGCAGTTGTGTCATCAGTCAAACCAGTGTAAGCTCGTGCTGTCTGGTCATCTAAGATGACATTTTCATCATCTCCCAAACTTTTATAGGGTCTTAAAGTACGA
>JASJDF010000222.1 GCA_030065715.1 Xenococcaceae cyanobacterium MO_188.B19
CAAGCGGATTTGGAATTAGCTTACGTCAAGTCGCCGATTGAAGGACAAATTCTGGAAATTAATACTTGGTCTGGGGAACTGGTAAATAAGACCGAAGGTATTGTAGAAGTGGGTAATACCGAGAATATGTACGTAGTTGCGGAAGTCTATGAAACCGATATTGCTCGTATCAGCATTGGTCAAAGGGCAATTATCACCAGTGGCGGAATTATGCCCAAATTGACTGGAACTGTAGATGATATTGGTTGGCAAATTGGCACTAAAGATGTTCTGAGTACCGATCCCGTAGCAGATGTAGATGCCAGAGTTGTAGAGGTCAAAATTCGTTTAAATCCTGAAGATAGCCAAAAAGTAGCTAGTTTAACTAACTTACAGGTTAACGTCATTATCGAAACTTCCAAACAGATACAGTTCAGAGATTAAGTAAATGTCTGATCGCTTATTTACTGCTTGGTTACAACTAAAATATCAAAAAATTCGGTTTTTAATCGCCCTTTCGGGCGTAATTTTTGCCGTTATCATCATCTTTTTTCAATTAGGGATAAGTAATGCTTTGTTTGACGGTGCAGTCCGTTTTCACCAAGGCTTACAGGGAGACTGTTTTATCCTTAGCTCTCGCTCGACAAATTTGACTGACCTGGCAAGCTTTTCTCAAAGGCGTTTGTCTCAAGCTCAAGCTTTTGAAGAGGTTGAATATGTCAATCCGATTTATTTCGGTGTTGCCCGGTGGAAGAATCCCGAATCGAGAAATTCTTGGCAAAGTATTGGGATGATTGGTTTTGACCTCAGACACCAAACCTTCGATTTGCCTGGAATTAAATCTAATATAAATCGACTTCAGGCGAGGGATACAGTTTTATTTGATCGCAATTCTCGAACCGAATTTGGCGCGGTCGCCGAACAATTCGAGCGAGATAATTCTGTAATTACTGAAGTAAGTAATCGTCGCATCAAGGTAGTAGGTTTATTTGAGTTAGGAACTTCGTTTGCTTTTGATGGCAATATCCTTACTAGCGATCTTAATTTTTTACGCATTTCTAATAGAGAAAAAGGCTTTATTGATATTGGTTTAATAAAGTTGAAAACAGGTGCTGACCCAGAAAATTTTAAACTTAAGCTGCAAGAATATTTACCTCAAGATGTCCAAGTTTTTACCAAACAAGAATTTATTAACTTTGAACAAAACTATTGGCAAACTAGCCAACCTATTGGCTTTACCTTCAATTTGAATGTCGTCATGAGCTTTATTGTCGGGGCTGTGGTAGTTTACCAAATACTTTATACTAATGTTTCCGAACATCTCAAGGAATTCGCTACTCTAAAAGCGATCGGTTATAGTCATCAATATTTATTAAACATAGTTTTTCAACAAGCCTTAATTATTGGGTCGTTGGGCTATATTCCAGGATTGGCGATCGCGATCTTTATATATAAATTTGCCCAACAAGCTACTTTATTACCGATTGCAATGACTTGGCAAAGAGCAATAAATATTTTAGTTGCCACAATTATAATGTGTTTGATTGCTGGGGTGTCTGCGGTGAAAAAAATGAAATCTGCTAATCCAGCGGATATTTTTTGATTGAAGGAAATCATGAACCCGATCACTATCTGCCAAGTAAATTATTATTTCGGCAAAAAAGCTTTAGCCAAACAGGTTTTATTTGACATCAACCTGGACATTGAAGCAGGTGAAATCGTAATTCTCACTGGTCCTTCTGGATCTGGTAAAACTACTCTCTTAACTTTAATCGGTGGACTACGAGCAGTTCAATCGGGAAGTTTGTGTACTTTAGGTAAAGAGCTATTCCAAGCCAGTGAAGCAGAATTAGTTAAACTCAGGGGTCAAATTGGCTATATCTTTCAGGCTCACAATCTTTTACCCTTTATGACGGCACAACAAAACGTTCAAATGTCTCTGGAATTAAACCAGGATTTGAGCAGTCACCAAATAGTTTCTCAAGCACAAGAGATGCTGGCAGCAGTTGGGTTAGGAGACAAAGGGAACTACTATCCCGATCATCTTTCAGGTGGTCAGAAACAAAGGGCAGCGATCGCTAGAGCTTTGGCAAATCAACCCAAGTTGATTTTAGCCGATGAACCTACTGCTGCTTTAGATAGTAAAAGTGGACGAGAAGTTGTCAATATCATGTATCGTTTAGTTAAAGAAAACCACTCTACGATCTTATTAGTAACCCATGATGGGCGCATTTTAGACATAGCTGATCGCATTATTTACATGGAAGATGGTCGTTTAGCCCAAAGAAAAACGTTTTTATAAAGCGATTAAAATATGATTATTAAATCCTCATTCCTTAGATGTGACTTTTGGGAAAGATCATTAAATTGAATTAGCATCTTTTAAACTCCTCATTTTTTTTGTTAATAACCATCGATTAATCTAAATAATTTTGTGTCACTACTTAATGGTCAGTAAACTACAATGGAAGACTGAAGAATCAAGACATATTTTATTTATCCAGTTAGGAGTACCTTAGTCGTGGAGTCCCGATACAACGCAGCAGACATTGAGCAAAAATGGCAACAAACCTGGGCAGAATCAGGTCTAGACAGCACATCAGAAACAACCGATAAGCCCAAATTTTATGCTTTATCAATGTTCCCCTATCCATCGGGTAATCTACATATGGGTCATGTGCGTAACTATGTAATTACTGATGTTATTGCTCGTCTCAAAAGAATGCAAGGATATCGAGTATTACATCCTATGGGATGGGATGCCTTTGGACTTCCTGCTGAAAATGCAGCGATTCAAAGGAATATTCCCCCAGCCAAATGGACTTATGAAAATATAGCACAAATGCGATCGCAGCTTCAAGAATTAGGACTATCTCTTGATTGGGAGCGAGAAGTTGCTACTTGTTCTCCCGAATACTATAAATGGACACAGTGGTTATTCTTACAATTTTTTGAAGCAGGATTAGCCTATCAAAAAGAAGCAGCGGTAAACTGGGACCCTATAGATCAAACAGTACTCGCTAACGAGCAGGTTGATAGTGAAGGCTATTCCTGGCGTAGTGGAGCAAAAGTCGAAAGAAAATTGCTTACACAGTGGTTTTTAAAAATCACTGACTATGCAGAACAGTTATTACAAGACTTAGATAAGCTTAAAGGATGGCCCGAAAGAGTCAAAACTATGCAAGCCAACTGGATTGGCAAATCCGTAGGGGCTTATTTAGAATTTCCTATTGTGGGCAAAGATGCCAAAATTGCCGTCTTTACTACTCGTCCTGATACCGTATATGGGGTAAGTTATGTAGTGCTTGCTCCTGAACATCCCTTAACACTTCAAGTAACTACTCCCAAACAAAAAACCGCAGTAGAAGCCTTTATCCAGGAAGTTGCTAGCGAAAGCGAAATTGAAAGAACAGCAGAGGATAAACCCAAAAGAGGGATTAAAACTGGAGGAATTGCCATTAATCCCTTTAATGGTGAGGAAATACCCATTTTAATTGCTGATTATGTCTTGTACGAATATGGTACAGGAGCAGTGATGGGTGTACCCGCTCACGATACTAGGGATTTTAAATTTGCCCAAGAAAATGATTTACCGATCAAAGTAGTAATTGTTCCCGAAAACACTGACTTAGAGATGTTTCATGAAACGTCCCTACAGAATGCCTATACCGATCCTGGTGTTATGGTTAATTCGGGTCAATTTGATGGCATCTCTTCTACGGAAGGGAAAAGCAAAATTATTGAACACGCAGAAGCCAAGGGCTATGGTAAAGCCAGAATTCAATATCGTCTCCGAGATTGGTTAATTTCCCGTCAAAGATACTGGGGTTGTCCCATACCTATCATTCATTGTGACAATTGTGGACAAGTCCCCGTCCCAGAATCAGACTTACCTGTAGAATTACCTCAAAATGTAGAATTTAGTGGAAAGGGTGCATCACCTCTCGCAAAATTAGAAGATTGGATTAATGTTCCTTGTCCTTGTTGTGGTAACCCTGCAAAACGGGAAACCGATACTATGGATACCTTTATCGATTCTTCTTGGTATTTCTTACGCTATACCGATGCCAAAAATCTCGATATTCCTTTCGAGAGAGGTAAAGTTAATGATTGGATGAGTGTGGATCAATATGTAGGGGGTATCGAACACGCCATTTTACACTTACTTTATTCTCGCTTCTTCACTAAAGTATTACGAGATAGAGGTTTACTCAACTTTGATGAACCGTTCCAACGCTTATTAACTCAAGGAATGGTACAAGGTTTAACCTATCAAAATCCTACTACTAAAAAGTATATTCCTTCTGCAACGGTAAATCCTGATGATCCTAAAGATCCCGAAACAGGAGAAGCTTTAGATGTTTTTTATCTTAAGATGTCTAAATCTAAATATAATGGGGTCGATCCCAAATCCGTAATTAGTAAATATGGTGCAGATACAGCGAGGATGTTTATCCTCTTTAAAGCTCCACCAGAAAAAGATTTAGAATGGGATGATGCAGATGTAGAAGGACAATTCCGCTTCTTAAATCGAGTTTGGACACAAGTTACAGAATGGGATAACTCTCAAGTTGTGACAAGTAACCCCGAAAAAGTTAGTAAAGAAGAAAAAGATTTGCGTAGAGCCATTCATACAGCGATTAAAGAAATCACAGAAGATTTAGAAGGAGATTATCAATTTAATACCGCAGTATCAGAATTAATGAAGCTTAGTAATGCTCTTAAAGATGCCAAATGTGTTAAATCTCCTATCTATCAAGAAGGAATTGAAACCTTAGTATTATTGCTTGCTCCTTTTGCCCCCCATATTGCAGAGGAATTATGGCACAGTTTAGGTAAAACTAGTTCTATTCATCAACAAAGTTTTCCTGTAGTCGATCCTGATGCTTTGGTTGTAGATGAAATTACCTTGGTAATTCAGATTATGGGTAAAACTCGCGGTACAATTCAAGCACCAGCTAATGGGGATAAAGCAACATTGGAAAAACTTGCCAAAGAATCAGATGTGGCTCAACGCTATCTAGAAGGAAAAGAAATTAGGAAAGTAATTGTTGTTCCTAAGAAGTTAGTGAATTTTGTTGTTGCCAAATAAAACAGTAGAGTGGGCAATGTTCACCCTACCATTATTATCTATTACAAACACAGGGTAATCTAGGTGAAACGCATCTTAAAGGTCTTGACAAATTGATATTATTACGATTACTGTTTGTGCAGTAATCTGTGGGGCAGATGGATGGAAAGATATTGAATTATATGGTCAATGTAAATACAAATGGTTGAAAAAGTTTCTGGAGTTGCCCAATGGAATTCCATCTCACGATACATTTGCCCGAGTTTTTTCTCTACTCAATCCAGAACAATTGCAACAATGTTTTTTAAGGTGCATAGAATCAATTAGTCGGATTACTTTTGGTCAAAAAATAGCTAATTTTCGAGAATTTATTGAGAAACCCCCTTGCTCTTTCCTGATGACAAGTGACATCACAGTTTTTTGGGGAAGGAAAAGCATTATCTGACAAAGATTTAATCAATTAGATGCGTTTTCCCTATGGTTCATGGAGTTTATCTTCATCTGCTTTATTTTCAGAAAAATACTCGCTCTCTACTGTCCTTTATCAAGGGCTAAGACCATCTATTGTTGCTGTTGCCCATCTGCTTTTCAGCTCTTTTTGTCAAGTACAATTTATACAAAATAGCTGCAATTACCCTGTGATATACCAACCCTCACAAGTTCTTCAAAATTTTTTTTTAACTTATAGGTGAGACCTTAAAACATTAAATAATTCGCAACAACGGAGGTTGATTATGGCACTCACTAAATGGCAACCATTCCAAGAATTAAGCACTATCAGAAAACAAATGGATCGTCTCTTTGAAGATATGCTTTCTCGTAGTGACCGCGATTGGATGGGTTTACATAGTATGGGTGGTATGTGGACTCCTGCCGTCGAAATTGAAGAAAACGATAAAGAATTAATCCTCAAAGCCGAAATTCCTGGTATCGATGCTAAAGATTTGGATGTAGAAGTTGGGGAAGATCGAGTAACTATTTCGGGAGAACACAAAGAAGAAAAACGTACTGAAGACAAAGACAAAAATTATTTCCATTCAGAATTTCATTATGGTGAGTTTGAAAGAGTTATACCTTTGCCCATGCCTATTAAAACCGAATCAATCAAATCAGAATTCAAGGGCGGTATCTTAACTCTTACTCTACCTAAACTAGAAACCGAACCGAAAAAAGTCGTTAAAGTCCATTTGGAAGATAGTTAGTTCATGGTTAATGGTTAGTTGTTAGTGGTTAGTAGTAGTTTATGAACTAACCACTGACTTATCTATATTCGAGAAGTAGTTAGGAGGATTTTGATTAGATCATGAATACTTTTGTTAAAAGAACTTCTGAACCAGATTTTCTGAGGAGTTGGGAGAAATTTTGTCAATGGATTACCAGTACTAATAATCGCATCTATATTGGTTGGTTTGGGGTATTGATGATTCCCACACTTTTGGTAGCAACTATTTGCTTTATGTTGGCTTTTATTGCTGCACCCGTTGTAGATGTTGATGGGATTCGGGAACCAGTTATTGGTTCTTTGCTCGGTGGGAACAGTATTATTACTGCTGCGGTAGTGCCTACTTCTGCTGCTATTGGATTGCACTTTTATCCAATTTGGGAAGCCAGTTCTATGGATGAATGGCTATACAATGGCGGTGCTTATCAATTGATTGTTTGTCACTTTCTCATTGGTATCTGGTGCTATCTGGGAAGGCAATGGGAACTAAGTTATCGCGAAGGGTTACGTCCTTGGATTGCGGTAGCTTTTTCGGCACCAGTGTCAGCAGCAACCGCAGTATTGCTAGTCTATCCTATCGGTCAAGGGAGTTTTTCTGAAGGATTACCCTTAGGAATTGCAGGAACTTTCCATTTTATGCTGGCTTTTCAAGCAGATCACAATATTTTGATGAATCCCTTTCATATGCTAGGAGTAGCTGGGGTATTTGGTGGTGCATTATTAGCTGCTTTACATGGTTCTCTAGTAACTTCCACTTTAATTCGAGAAACTACTGAAACTGAATCTGCCGATAAAGGTTATAAGTTTGGTCAAGAACAAGTTACTTATAATTACATGGCTGGACACTATGGATTCCTTGGTCGTTTACTTATTCCTTGGTTTGCTAGTGCTAATCATAGAGCTTTCCATTTTCTCTTGGTAGCAGTGCCAACTATTGGTATCTGGTGTGCAGCAGCAGGAGTAAGTGTAATGGCATTTAACTTGAATGGGTTTAACTTTAATCAATCGATTTTAGATAGCCAAGGTCGGGTAATTCCCAGTGATGCCGATCTCCTAAATCGAGCAAATCTCGGTATTCAAGCCATGCACTCCCCTAATGCTCATCATTTTCCTTTAACTTTGGCTGGTGGCGAGCCAATTACCGTTAGTTTAGTTAATGGTTAATTCTGGGGGCGAACAGTCGTTCGCCCTTAGACTCAGATCTTGTACCAAACTAGATTATCATAGCTTAGATCTCAAAGTTTAACTTGTTATAAATTGGTTGTTAAGAGAATAAAATATTCGGATTTTTTGCTACTTTCGTTGATATTTGAACTCTATGATTTTTTTAGGTTTGGAACTAAACTTTTAGGCAAAATTTAGCTTTAATTTTAAGATATAGCATTTCTAAATGAGACATGAAAATGCATCATACTTTCCAAGATTAGGAAACTTGAATAATTTAAGTTTGATTAGTAGCTTAAATAATCGTTTAATAATTGTAAAGTTTTTACCGAAGCGATAAGCTCTTCTAAGTAAATTTTTAAGAGATAACCATATAGCTTCAACTGTATTTTACCCGTTACCTGTTTTATATTCTTCAACATAAAGTTTTGAATTAAATAAATCTAATGCTCCATAATAAGTTTGACGGTTTTTATAATTAGGTAATGGAATTTTTAATCTTTTTTTAGTATCTCCCCAAAGATGACTTATTAAATCTCCTTCTAGTAGATGAACTTCGTCAATCGCATATATAATAATCTTTCCAGTTTTTATGTCCTGAAGATTATCTATCAACTTTTTTTCAATTTCTTTATTCCTTTCTGTAACTAAATCTTCGTTTTTACGTGGATTTGATGCCTGTGCTTTCTGCCAGCTTATCTTAGCTTCTTTCAAGAGATTATAATAAATAGCATGGGCTTTAAAAAACACATCAAATTTTTCAATTAAATAACATTCTAACTCCGATAAATCCCAATATTCTTGCTTTTGTAGCCACTCAATCGCTTTTTCTTTTTGCTCTTTTGTCAAATAACTTTTTGACCCTTTGTATCCTAGTTTCAAACCCTCAATACCTTGCAAATCAAAAAGATTTTTCCATTTGCTTACAAAACTTTTTGATAAAATTCAAAGTCTAGCGATCGCTTCATACTTCCAACCCTGTAAAGCTAATTTTACAGCAAGTGCTCTTTTAAATTCTCGAACATCAGGATTAGTTATGATAAATTCATCTAATTCTTTAATTTTTTCTTCTACAGAATGTTCTAGATCCATATTTATAATCAAATAATCTAAAATTTAATTATAAGAGATCGCCTCTCCCTATCGTTTATGTTTCATTTAGAAATGCTATAGAAAAAAGAATCTAATCCTAAAGGATATGCGTAGCGGTATGCTTTAGGATTAGATTCGGTCACAAATGAAATGTAGGGTGGGCAATGCCCACCCCAGGTTATACTTTTATTATTATATCTGAACTTCCGATTGAGAAAAATGACTAAAGCCTTCATCTAAGGTAGTTGTAGCGATTTTTTAACTACCTGTTACTGGCTACAATTTCTCGCTCAGCT
>JASJDF010000223.1 GCA_030065715.1 Xenococcaceae cyanobacterium MO_188.B19
CGTGAAATCCAGAATTGAAATTGCCGATACCGTATATTTGAGCATTGTAAGTCTTTGGGAAATCGCAATTAAAATTAGTATTGGTAAACTTGTTCTACAGCAAGAGTACGAATCCATTGAAGTTGGGCTGGACTCTGCTGGAATTACTCTACTACCGATTTCATTCGCTGATACAATGCATTTACTCAAGTTGCCATTTCACCATCGCGATCCCTTTGACCGTACGTTGGTAGCTCAGGCTATTACTCATTCTTTAAGCTTGGTGAGTCGAGATGCAATTCTAGATGCCTACCCGATTGAACGTTTGTGGAAATAATGTATAGTCTAACTAAGCGCGATCGCGCTGAATCTGAAAGGATAATCAGATAAAAAGGGAATTATGTATAAGGTAAATCTAAAGCAATTAGTAGAGCTTGATTTAGTTGAGCGATCGCATCATTACTGAGAGTACCTCGTAACTTTAATAAACGGGTTTTTGATAGGACTCTAACTTGGTCAGCCATGGCAATCGAATCTGAAGTCAAGCCTCCATCATTAGCTTTGATTAAGACTTGGGTGGGATAGACTCGTTTATGAGATTGATATGTCGTGCAGGGAACGGCTAAAACGACAGGACTATAAGCATTAATCACGTCACGACTGACAATAATGACTGGGCGAGTTCCTCCTTGCTCAGAGCCTTCTACTGGTTCGAGACGTGCATCATAAATTTCGCCTCGCTTCATGATTGTTCTTCTAACTGTAAAGCTTCCCAACTGGCGGGAGCAAATTCAGCTTCCATTTTTAAGACCTCGGATTGATAATCCTGATCTTGCGCCATTTCGGCAAGAAGAGTATCGATTTCGGCTCGCCGTAAGGCTGCCAATTCATGCTCTATTGCTTTAGCTACGAATTGATTGCGACTCTTGGCTTTCCCTTCACTAACTGCTTGGTCTGTCGCTTTTAAAAGAGCCGAAGGTAAGGTGAAGGTAGTGCGAACTGTTGGCTCTTTCATGGGGTAAAAAATGATGCTTAATTTGATGTCTATTATAGCATCGATTTAGTGCGATCGCGTTGAATACGAAAGGATAATCAGATAAAAAGGGAATCATGTAGGGGTAGGGCTTGTCCCTACCTTTTTATATATTACGTCTGATGTGAATTAGGAAAAAAAGAGGAAAAGATAGAAAATGAAAGTATTCAAGCTCATCATTAAAAATCTTCCCTCATGAATACTATAGATGTAGAAAGCCTATTAGTCACGATTTTTGTAATAGTGGATGATTGGTATAAATCAGAAGTAAAAGTGAGTAAAGAAAAGAAACCTGGAGTAAACCCTAGAATGAGTGATAGTGAAATCATCACTCTCGCACTAATGATGGATTATCTTCCGTTTCCTGGAGAGACTCAGTTTATTGGTTTGATCAAAGCTAACTACAGAGAATGGTTTCCTGACCTACTAGACCAAAGTCAGTTTAATAGACGTTTACGCAAACTAGGAACAATGCTAGAGATACTTAGAAGAACCTGGGTTAGACAATTAGGAGGAACAGAGGAAAGGAGTTTTCTGATTGATACCAAACCAATACCAGTTATAGGCTATCGAAGAAGTAAGCAACACAGTCAGTTTGAAGGTAGTGCTGCGGGATGGCTATTGTGCAGCTAGAAAAATGAGCGCGAGGCACGCTGCTTCGCAAGCAGCTTGTGCAATCGCGCTGTTGAAATATTTTGGTTACAAATTAGTGCTGCTTTCAACTTTGGGGGGACTACCTATTGTTTACGATTTAGTTCCAGCTAATACGGATGAACGACTAGCTGTTGAAAGTGTAATTCAAAACGTTTGCGGTTCGGACATTTATGGGGAGAAAGGATTTATTGGGCAAGATTGGCAAGAATCCATAACTTGCTCCACTGGCAATTATATTTGGACAATACAACGGGACAACCAGCATCATCAAAGTTCTGACCTTTTGAAACGTCTCATTGGTCGAGTTAGACAACGTATTGAGGGGGTTTTTCATGAGATTCAAAATACTGGTCGTAATCCAGAACGATTGCTCAATAAGACTGTTGAGGGCTTTACTACTCACATAGCAGCCAAAATTGCTTCTCATACTTTACGTCTTCTACTTCGTAAAAGATTTGCTATTGATGTTCTTACTTTTCAGTCTGTTTCTGCTTAATTACGATTTTGGGTGAATTTAATTCACATCAGACGTATATTATAAATAATCCTCTGAAATGGGAAGATGATCCTGAAAATCCCACCCAAATCGTCAAACCGTAGGGAATTATTTATAATTGTGCCAAATCAGTGGTTGTCCCAGAATCTCATCACGACAAATTAGTATCTAGCAACTATTTACCATTCTTGAGCATCAACGACTTCACATTAACCAAGGAAATCGGAATTTAAACTACGAGCTAGTTGATCTGCGTAGTATCTGAACTATATTTATAGTAGTGAACCCATTGGGTAAGTACCCACGAGCCATGATTGAAAACGCTATCCTGGAAACCCTGGAGAAGTTGCCTGATTCCTTGAAACAGGAAGTTTTGCACTACGCTAAATTCCTCAGTGAAAAATATACTCAGAAATTGTCTGGGGATGAAGTTCCTCTCAAAAAACGTCGAGCAGGTACTCTCAAGGGGATGTTCAAACTACCACTCGCCGATGATTTTGATGAACCTCTTGAAGACTTTAAGGAATATATGGAATGAGTCCTTTGCTATTAGATACTCATGGGTTTATCTGGTTTGTAGAAAACGATGAGAATTTGCCCACTGTCGTGAAATCCAGAATTGAAATTGCCGATACCGTATATTTGAGCATTGTAAGTCTTTGGGAAATCGCAATTAAAATTAGTATTGGTAAACTTGTTCTACAGCAAGAGTACGAATCCATTGAAGTTGGGCTAGACTCTGCTGGAATTACTCTACTGCCGATTTCATTCCCTGATACAGTGCATTTACTCAAGCTGCCATTTCACCATCGCGATCCCTTTGACCGTATGTTGGTAGCTCAGGCTATTACTCATTCTTTAAGCTTGGTGAGTCGAGATGCAGTTCTAGATGCCTACCCGATTGAACGTTTGTGGAAATAATGTATAGTCTAACTAAGTGCGATCGCGCTGAATCTGAAAGGATAATCAGATAAAAAGGGAATCATGTAGGGGTAGGGCTTGTCCCTACCCTTATATATTCATCGTTCGTGGAAACCCATCTGTGGGCAACTATTCCATCAGGACAAATCAGAAATTCGCGATCGCAGTTCTAAAAATCCGACCCAAATGATCAAATTTTTTCTTGAGGAATTAGATGAATAAGTGTGCGTAGTGCATGATTCACTGCTTCTGCATTCGGGAAAAATTCTCGCACATCTGGATCAAGCATAATTGCGCCTTCTGCCATCGTGAAATGCTGTACCACCGTCGTGCCATCTGCTTGATGAATTGTTACCGTATGTCCTTGTCTATATTCTTGATAATGTTTTCCCCGCACACCCCCTGTGAAATCATATTCAGGTAGCATATCGTTATCTGGAGGTTCAATATTAGAATTATTGTTGTTCATAGGTTTTTCGCTCTCTAGTTGTAGCTTGACGACAACTGATAATCCGAATTTTAGAGTGGCGTTCTGTATAAACTACTACTAAAATCCTTAATTTAGCTGATAATCCAATGTCAATATATCGCTCTTCCTCAAGGGAATGGTTTGGATCAACAATAGTAATTGAGAAGGGATCGTTAAACACAGTTTTAGCTTCATCAAAACTAATGCCGTGCTTTTGATAGTTGGCTGTGGCTTTGTTTTCATCCCATTCAAAATGTAGTGCCACATTTACTCCATACAAGCTTTTAGCTTAATTTTATCCTATATTTAGTTATATCAAATCACCAAATGTTTGCTACACACAAAACATCGACAAAAAATCGATAGTAAGTAATTGAAATAATGCTTTTCTGTTGCGCGATCGCACAATGATATTTATGGCGTATTTAGAGTGATTTGATATTACCCATATTGTGATCGCCCTACTATCACGACAAAAACAAGATTTGAGAAATTTGCGATCGCGTTGAATCTGAAAGGATAATCAGATAAAAAGGGAATCATGTAGGGGTAGGGCTTGTCCCTACCTTTATATATTTATGGTTTGTGGGCAACCACCACCCCATCTGTGGGCAACTATTCCATCAGGACAAATCAGAAATTCGCGATCGCCTGACTGAAAATCATACCTAAATCATCGAATTTAACAAATTGAAAAAAGGTAGGCATTTAGCCTACCCTTATATTTATCAAATCAAGCCTAAAACTTGATGTATCAATTTAAATTTAGGGATGTTCTAGACTTGGGTAACATTTACATCACCAATACCGAAAAACATTAGTTCATCACCAATTGTACCTGTGAGTTTGGCAAACTCGCTTTCTGTGTCCAGAACTCCAACTAAACTTGGTTTTCTAAATTTAGCTACGGCATCTGTAATACCATCACCATCAACATCCTCAAAGTTGATATCATCAGTACATCCTTTTCCTGTAGAAGGACCAGGTAGAAATTCTTCTAAGCAGACTTCTGTAATTTCTGTGGCATCAAAAACCCCTGTACCAAAAATCGCTACAGGAACGGTACCATTACCTCTAAGGTTAAAGGAACTGGGGAAAGAACCAGGTTTAATGTCAATATCAACGGCAAATTTGACTGGTACTGTCTCATCTCCCGTCACAGGATCGGTCTGGGTACTATCGGCAACAGCTTCATTAAACACTTGACCAGTCAAAGCATCATCTTCAGTCACCATATAGCTAAAGGTAGCAGACTCACTGTCTCCTGCTTCTAAGAAATCTACGCCATTATCAGCGAGATCAGAAAGAGTTAGCACTCCTCCCAGTAAATCTTCAACAGTGACATCAGTTAAATTCGCTGTTCCAGTGCTGCTGACGTCAATTTTGTAGTTAAGCGTGTCGCCTTGAGTGATCTCTCCGTTTCCATCATTATCTACGAAGTCCACGAACTGCTTGAGGATTGCCAGTTTAGGCGTAGGAACATCAATGCTTACATCATCTTCAGCATTCGGTGCTTGGTCACTGGATGCCACGACAGTGTTGTCAATGGAACCACCTAAATCACTAGCCTGTACCATGTAAGTTGCGGTGCCAGTTTCCACATCACCTGGTGCCATGAAGTCAACATTGTTGCCTGCGACATCGGATAAGGTAATCGCACCTAGAGGTGTATCCAGAACCCCCACGCCTGTGAGATTGGCAGTCCCCGTATTGGTTACTTTGTAGGTGTAGGTAATGGTATCACCTACACTCACATCACCAGAACCATCGGCATCGTCGTTGACGTAAGTTTTCTCGATGGTCTTGCTCGGCTCACCTACTGGAGCAATATCATCACCCTTGAAGACAAGTGTTTTGCCAAAACCACTGGAAGTTCCAAGTTGAGTTTGAAAGTTCCCTTGAATCGCTGAAGCACCTCGTCCATCAGGAACAACTCCCGTTGCATTTATACCATCCAAAAAAATATCACCAGGAGCAGCAATATGTCCCCCGTAAACGATGTAGGCAGTTACTGGATCGTTATCAAAAATGCCATCTCCATTACTATCAACAGTATCATCAGTAGCAAAAGCAAACTCGACCTCCCATCGGTTAACCGCACTACTGTTAGTTGGGAAGAATTTACCTATGTAAGCAACATCGTCGATGGTAGCGAAAGCAGCATTTACGCCACCCAGAACCCCAGTTAGATCGCTTGAATCTGGCGGTGGAGTAAGGTTTGTAGGATCACCTGGATTATTTGAAGAAGTACCCTGTTCATAAGTTGTATCCCAAGATTCTAGATTAGTGAAAGCATAACGCTTTGTTCCCTGAAACGTTGAGTACAGATCCAATTCTATCCCTATTTCTGCTAAGTCACCTTCAGTCCCTTCGACTATAACGCGGAATGCGGCAGTTTCACCTTCTGTGTAACCTTTTGGCTGTCCTGGTACCCATTTAGAAACGCTGTTTGGGGTTCCTGGCTCCCAAACCTCATGTCCACCTACCTTATTACTTCCTATCAAGGGATGAGACGAGTCCGTAAACGTAGTCGTTGCCACCTGGTCATCACCAGTCCCAAACGTGTCATCCACACCATTACCCGTCGCGGTCAAATTCAATGTTGCATTCAACGCATCGGGCGTACCACTACCAGTACCATTATTATCCGTAGGCACCAGCCAAGTAGTGATAATTTCACCATTGACTGTTCCATCTAGGTCACCTGCGCCCCCATCTGTAACTGTAAAGGGAGTATATACATCTGCATCCCCATCATCCCCTGGATCTTCGAGAGAATCTGCAATAGCGAACTCAATCGTCGAACCTGCCTCGAAACCACTCGCCGTAATTGTTACCGTTTCACCTGGGGCGTAATCTGGTTTATCAGTCCCGCTTGGGATTGATGCCACCTCTTCGGTCTTCCAGATTCGGCAAAGCAGCATAATGGCTTGCCAGGTCAGGAACTTGAAAAGTTTGAGGCTTTTTTAACTCATCTCTATCCGAGAAACTGACTGTTTCTAGTTGCCCCTCAATCCTGACTCTGAATTTTAAACACCACTTGGGTTCCACCTTGGGAAAATACTGGTGGACGTGCTAGTTTCTATTGGTCGGGGAATACCCAGTGCCCTTGAGAGCATCGGGAGTCAAAATCAATGGACTATAGCTCCTAGCTACTAATACAATTGACAATTCTTATATGTCTAAATAAATTGGGTTTGACTTTCACAGTTCAGTGAGGAGAGATAGTTTTGGTTGGAAAAACGCTATTGAACAAACTTATTCGAGATTAGTTGATATCTTCTCAGAAAAAATGCTGGTTTAAAATTGCTTTATGCGTAATACAAGTTTGTTGCTTGTTTTCAGTTTTCCGTTACTATAACGTGGATTTTCTTAAGTTATATGAACACAACAGCGTTTTTAATTTTAGAGTTTGGAAGTGTTTAGTTACGTAAATTCACCTAAATTCTATGCTTGTATCCTACAATATTTTTGATAGCTCAACAAGCACCTTTAACAAAAAATTAAAATATTTTGTCTTTGCTGTGAATTAATCCTTATTTTTAGCTTGTTTGATGTTATTTTTAGATTTATTAAGCAATTGATAAATCTAAAAATATCAATTTTCAATCATTGTAAACAGTCAAAATACTCTGCAAGAAATTAAGGATTCATTCATGATTTATTTTTCTTAACGATAAACAAACCCTCTATTCTTTGAGGGCTTAATACTTCAAGGTTTTTTTCTCATCTTTTCTTCGGCGTCGAGACCCTCGCTTAATTTAGGCATGGCTCGTTCAGAGCTATGAGTAAATAAGCGACGGGACGTGCCGTATAAACGCCTGGGGAGACCCCAGGCGACAGGCACTCAGGAAACGCCGTCCTCTAATTATTGGGCTTACATTTAATGTAGTATAATGTGAGGTATGGTTGAAAGAGCTTACAAATACCGATTTTTCCCGACTACCGAGCAAGAGAAACTCTTGCGACGGACAATGGGGTGTGTGCGTCTGGTTTACAACAAAGCTCTGGATGCCAGAACTGAAGCTTGGTACAAACGACAAGAAAGAGTTCAGTACAAGGAAACTTCTAGCTTGTTGACCAGTTGGAAGAAAACCGAAGAACTCGACTTTCTCAACGAGGTTAGCTGTGTCCCTTTGCAGCAATGTCTGAGACATCTGCAAAAAGCGTTTGCTAATTTCTGGGGAAAACGGGCTAAATACCCTCGGTTTAAGAAAAAGCGAAATGGGGGTTCGGCTGAATTTACCAAATCGGCTTTTAAATACCAAGATAATAAGCTGTGGCTTGCTAAGTGCAAAGAGCCACTGAATATAGTTTGGTCTAGATATCTTCCCGAAGGCTGTAGCCCATCTACTGTTACCGTCAAGCTTGAACCATCTGGACGATGGTTTGTCTCTTTGTTGGTAGATGATTACACTGTTGAAACGTTGCCACCAACATCTAAACAAGTTGGTATTGACGCTGGTGTAACGAGTTTGATTAGTACCAGTGATGAGGAAAAGATAGCCAATCCTAAGCATTTTAATCGGCTGTATCAAAAGCTTAAGGTAGCGCAAAAGGAACTGAGTCGGAAAACCAAAGGCTCTAGTAACCGACATAAAGCTAAACTTAAAGTAGCCAAGATACACGCCAAAATTAAAGATGCTCGTACTGATTTTTTGCACAAGTTGACAACCGATTTGGTTCGCAATAATAGTCTGATCTGCATTGAGGACTTGGCTGTTAGGAACATGGTCAAAAACCATAAACTTGCTCGAAGTATCAGCGATGCTGCCTGGGGCGAGATGTTTCGTCAACTTGAATATAAATGTGAATGGTACGGGCGAAAACTGGTCAAAATTGACCGATTTTTTCCGAGCAGTAAACGATGCAACCATTGTGGGTTTGTAGTTGAAAAACTGCCTCTTGATGTTCGTAGTTGGGATTGTCCTAGCTGTGGAACTACAGACATTGATAGAGACATCAACGCTGGAAAAAATATTTTGGCGGTGGGATACGCCCAGGTTTCCTCGGCTAGTAGAACCACCGCGTTGGCTGCGGGACTCGCAGTGACAGTCTGTGGATCAGACATAAGACCTGATAGACATGGTTCTAAAGGGCGGTTGAGCAAAACCCGTAAGCGGTCAGACCCCGCGTCGTCTGAAAGACGCAAGGGAACGCTGACCAAGACGGGAAGGAAACAGAAACCCAAATAGTGATGTTTGGGAATCCCCCACTAAAATTAAAGAGCAAAGCGATTTAATTTAGTGG
>JASJDF010000224.1 GCA_030065715.1 Xenococcaceae cyanobacterium MO_188.B19
TAAAAGGAGGACTAAATGTTTGAAAAAAGAACCCTTCTTGTCCACAAAATGAGTTACCATCGCCAAACATAATACCAAAACCAAGCCACCAAAATGCCAGAATGGAAACACAAAAAACAATAAGATTTTTAGCTAAAACATTTACTGCATTTCGAGTCTGGCAAAGACCTGCTTCCAACATAGCAAAACCAGCATTCATGAAAAATACCAGGGCAGCAGATATTAATACCCAAATAATACTTAAATAATCAAACTCAGGTTTATTGTTGGCTTGAGCTGTAGCTACTGGATGATAAAACAAGACTAAAATTAGACTGGCTAAAAACAATCCAATATACTTGAGAAGAGGCAATTTCAAGGCTTTGGGTCGATAGTGCAACACTGCCTGACTATCACCAAGCCTTGGTTCTCCAGACTGTTCATAAAATGTCTGTTTTGGCAGATCTGGTTGATTACCAACTAATTTTAAGTATGATAGCTTTAGATACTTGATCGGCTTTGCGAACAAAACCCAAACTTTATTAGCTAGGAGAGAAAATAAATGATTTAGCAATGAATAAGAGTTAAGTATAAAATTACATTACTAAGTTATTTACATTACTCTTCACTAAAAATCAAGCTGCTTTTTAAAGCTGTTATCAATTTGAGTAAATGCTATTGATCTACTCAAATTGATATTCTGGTTGATGGGATAAATTATCGCCCTAAAGCTATATGCAACAAAAGCTTTTGCTCTTTGTCCCTTTTTTGCTAATTTCACTCATTTAATTGAAATATAAGAAAGAATAGCTTTGAGGGGAAATCTTCCCCCCTTTCTGCAATTTTTCGTAGCTTCTAATCTATAGAGATAGTTTTAGGACGATTATCATCATCATTATTTTGATTATTATCTTTACCATATCCTTGTTTTGCCAGCCAGCTAGCAAGAGGTTCTTCGTTTAGCTTTAGTTTCAATAACCCCGAACAGAACCCCCCAGAAAAGGCAATGGGTTGCTTTAATAATTCTTGGAATACTGGAGATAATTCTGAGAAAAACATAATGGTTGTAATTGAATTAGTTAGTAAGATTCTATTTTTAAAATTTTAGCTTGTAAATTAAATTAATTCTGAATAATTATCATAATGCTAATTTCATCGAACTATGACATTCTTTTGCACTTCAAAAATCAGTTTATTGTCTCGCCATAAGTCATATTTTCCTTGCCAAGTTCCAGGGATAATTTTTCTGGTTCCAGAATAACTCACCCAACTGCGATAAGACTTATCTAAAATATTGTTCCGATCTATTACTACTTCTCCCTTAGGAGAAATCAATTGCCATTTTTCCACATCTCCTTGTAATACACCATAAGCATGAACCCAAAATAGAATAGCAGGAATATTACCAGATAGCTGAGTATCCTGATACTCTCCTGACCACAATTCGCTTTGAGTAGGAGGTTGGGTGGCAAAACCAGCTCTAATTAATCCTGTGGAAGTATAAGCTAAAGATTCTTGCCAAAGAGACTTTTGTTTCTTGGTATCACAACCAGAATTGTTAGAAACTCCCCCAAAAGGATCGATTACGATATCTTGATGACGCAATGAAAGATGAACATGGGGAAAAGAAGCTAAACCTGAGGAACCTACCATTCCCAACACCGTTCCCCGATCTACTTTCATTCCTGGCTTGACTACAATACTACCCTGCCTTAAATGACAATATTGGGTCTCCCAACCCTCACCGTGGTCAATCACAATTCCATTACCGCATTCTTGCCCACTGACTGCCTTTTTTTCTGCTTCCGTATCAACTAAAGCATCAGGAACTCCATCTCTTACTCGTAATACTGTTCCTTCTGCTGCTGCTAAAACTGGTACACCCTTTCTCATTACTGCAAAATCTGCGATCGCAAAATCTATACCTTTATGTCCATCATAAGTCTGTCTGCCACAGGCAAAATCTTTTGATTCAGTAGTGGGATCTCGATCTACATAGTGCATAATGAAGCAGTCTTCTTGTAAGTTGCACTCAATGGGAATTCCTAACTTGGGAGAAAAATCTTGAGAATTTGATAACCTGACGCATCCGACAACTAGGGTTAAAACCAGAGTTGTTGTCATTATTGTGAGATTACGCCAAGAAAGAACCACTATAAAACCACTTGTTGTAGATGAATACGGGGATTATACATACTATGGCTACGAATTTTTTCGTAATATTCTCGCTCTTTAGGAGTAATATTTTTTGGGGTTGCGATAGTAATATTTACTAGTTGATCTCCTCTTCCTCCCTTTGGTAGAGACCAACCTTTACCCCTTAGCCTCAGAGTTTGACCAGAACGAATACCTGGTGGAACTTTCATTGTTACCATGCCATCAGGAGTAGGTATTTCCACAGAAGTACCCAAAACTGCTTCATCAGGAGTAATGGGCAGTTCACAAACTAGGACATCCCCTTCAAATTGGAAAAATTCATGGGGTTTGAGATGAACTTTAAGATATAAATCGCTTCTTTGTTTCGTATAAATATTGTATGCTCCTTTGCCTCGAACTCGAATTTTGCTTTCTGGTTTGGCTCCTGGAGGAATACGTACCTCTACAATTTCACTACCCAAATTGAGGCTTTTGGTAGTTCCTTCAAAAGCTTCTCGAAAACTTAATTGAATAGTAGCTTCTTGGGTTTGGGGAATTCCTTGATTATTAAAACTACTACTAGTTTTTTGTTTACCAACACCAGTAGAGGTTTTTTGAGTGCCAAACCCCCCATTGGTGACAAAATTCCCAAAGTCACTGAAGGGGACGTTTCCTGTTGTAGGTTCGGTATTTTGGGTGGTGTAAGAATAGGCAGAAGAACCAGTGCTTCCTGGAGTGGAGAAGCGACCTAATAATTCATTAATGAACTCTTCAAAGTTACCATACTGACTAAAATCAAAACCTTCTGTGGAGGATGACCAATTAGTTGGAGCTTCTCCTTGCCAATATTGACCAAACTTGTCGTATTTGGCTCTTTTCTCCGAGTCAGAAAGTACCTCATAGGCTTCACTAATTGCCTTAAAACGGTCTTCTGCTTCTTTATTTCCTGGATTGCGGTCTGGATGGTACTTCAGGGCTAGTTTACGAAATCGCTTCTTAATTTCATCAGCACTAGCGGTTTTCCCTATCCCCAAAATGGCGTAATAATCTTTGTAATCAGCAGATGGCATCTAGAGGCTTTCTCCTAAAAGGCTTTGGCTTACTATACAAGTGAATTGTGTAATAAAAGTTAACAATTTTATACTAAATAGTTAAGCCCAGATTATAGAGTAACAAGAATTTATTGGTTACTGGGTTCGGTTTTCCCCTCACTTAACCAAAAGTTTAAGCATACTTCTAATAATTTAACTTATCTGTGTCTGAACCAGCTTCAAAAAAACTAACTTCCAGAAACATCAAAGATAAGAATGAGATAAATAATCAAAAAAAAGGATAATTAAGCTGAAACTTAGTTATCCTCGACATTAACAGACTTTAGTTCAATTATCTAGATAATGGTATTATCAGCAATTGTTGTATTTTTAATGATTACAACGATTCCGTTACGGATATAAAAACCTTCATCTTCTCTTTGAGCTTCTTCGATGCGGTCTTTGTTAATAATTTGGACATTACGACCAATGCGAGCATTTTTATCAACAATCGCACGACGGATAGTTGTTCCTGCACCAATACCGACAGGAACAATTCCTGGTTGTGAACCAGAGTTTCTTTCGGCAAAAGGTTCGTAAAAATCTGCCCCCATAATTAGAGTATCTTCAATGGTGCAGTCAGACTCAATACGGGTTCTTACCCCTAGTACAGAATGGTGAATACGACATTCTTTGAGGATACTACCTTCTCCAATCATAGATTCTGTCACTTGACAGTTTAATAGTTTGGTAGGTGGTAAATATCGAGAACGAGTATAGATAGGCGCAGCTTCATCGTAGAAACTAAAAGGGGGTCGAGGTTGTTCGGTTAGGGCTAAATTAGCTTCATAGAAAGCTTCAATAGTTCCGATGTCTTCCCAATAGCCTTTGAATAAATATGCTTGAACATTGTAATCTTTGGCAGCATCGGGAATAATCTCTTTCCCAAAGTCAGTTTTTTCCAAATTTTGTTCTAATAGGTCTATTAATACCTCTTTTTTAAACACATAAATCCCCATAGAGGCAATATAGGGCTGTTCTTTAGCTTGTTCAGGATTTAATCCCAAAATGGTGGTATCTACCTGCATGCGCTGGAGGGCTTCTCCTTGGGGTTTTTCATAAAAATCAACCACTCTTCCTTGATCATTGATTTTCATAACTCCGAAACTAGAAGCTCTTTTTTCATCAATAGGAACCACAGAAAGGGTAATATCTGCATTAGTTTCCCGATGACGCGCTACAAACTTGCTGTAGTCCATGCGGTAGAGATGATCTCCTGAGAGAATAATAAATTCATCAATATCCCACTCTTTTAGAAGATTTATATATTGACGAACTGCATCTGCTGTTCCCTGAAACCACCCTTTATTTTCTTTTGTCTGTTGGGCAGATAATACCTCTACAAAACCTTCTCTGAAACCAGCAAAATTATAGCTGCGATTCAGATGTCGATTGAGAGAGGCAGAATTAAATTGAGTTAGAACATAAATTTTGAGAATCTCAGAATTTATACAATTACTAACGGGAATATCTATTAAACGGTATTTACTAGCCAGGGGTACTGCTGGTTTTGCTCTTAATTTGGTTAGGGGATAGAGACGAGTACCCGCGCCTCCTCCTAAAATAATGCCTAGTACTCTTTTCACAAGAAAAACCTCGCGACTGCCTTTATCTCTCAAGATAAAGTTTATCTGACTGCGGTACAGATTAAGTCATAGAGTTGCTAGTAATTCTTTAAAATAATAAAAGAGAGTTACTAATTGTATAACCGAACACCATATCTATGTCTTCTTCTACCAAATCTTTACCACCAAATCTTGCCAAAATTGTGGAGCGTTTTAAGCGTCGTTCTAATCCCAAACAGAAATATGAACAACTACTTTGGTATGCGAAAAAATTACCAGCCATGGCGGAGGCGGATAAAACATCTGAAAACAAGGTAAATGGCTGTGTGTCCCAAGTTTTTATTACTGCGGATTTGTCAGATGGAACAGTTTTATATCATGGTGATTCTGATGCTCAGTTAGTGAAAGGATTAGTCGCTTTTTTAATTGAAGGCTTAAATGGTTTGACCCCAGAAGAGATTATTGATGTGAGTCCTGATTTTATTGCGGATACTGGCTTACAAGTTAGTCTCACTCCTTCTCGTGCTAATGGTTTCTATAACATTTTTAAAATGATGCAGAAAAAAGCCATGGGATTCCATTTAGGGGCTTCTGTTGCAGGTGAGGAGTAAAATTTACTGAAGGATCAATAGCTTAGTTAAGTTTGGTTAAAAAAGATTTTAGCTAAGATTAAATAGCTAGGATTAGCTGTGCTAGCTATTGTTTAATTGTTTATGAGTTTAATTATTTAATCTAAGGGAAGTATTATGACAGGAATTACCAAGGAAGAAATGCGCCGTAAACTAGGTAATATTACGCAGCTAAGAGAGCTACTATTTGGCGAACAAATAGAAGAATATGAACGTAAATTCGATCAATCTTTTCAACATTTAAACCAGTTAAGTACTGAAGTAAAGCAATTAGAAGGTAAATTTATTGAATTTCGGGCTGATATGAGACAGCAATTGCACAATCTAGAAAATAATCTCTCTAGAGAAATTAGCTCTGCTGTTGATTCCTTGGAAAAGAAAATTCAGTATCTGAATTTAAATACTCGTAGTGAAACCAAAAGATTACACCAAGAAATTCAAGAAGTTGCTCAAAGTACGGATCAGAGCATTGAGGAAGTTACAGACAATCTGAAGTCTCAAACTAAATATCTCAAAGACGAGTTATCTCAAACCAGAAATGATTTAGAAAAAGAATCCCAAAGTCTTAAGCAACAACTAACGGAAAAAATCGAGAAAAATTTGGTGGAACTAACGGATGGTAAAGTTTCCCGTACTGACTTGGCAGAAGTGTTGTTTGAGTTATGCTTGAAAATTAAAGGCACAAATATGGTTTCTGAGGCTCAGGAAAATGGTGGTGAGAAAATAGCTACTGAACTTTTACTACCCAACGAAAAGATTAAGGCTTAATTTTTTACTCAATGGGGTTGCTAGTTTCTCAATTGTGAAGAAAAGTACCAAGATTTCTACAAACTCGAAAATACTTTGAGACACTATTATTCTGATCAAGGCTATTGCCTTGGAGGAAAGATGGAATAAAAGATTGGGAACAATAGATTCCCCATTCCCTATTTCCCATTCCCTATTCCCTTTTTATATTGTGGCAAGAATGATGAAACTAGCAGCAAGAGTAACTCAGGTAACTCCTTCCCTAACACTAGCAATTTCCGCTAAAGCCAAAGCGATGAAGGCTGAAGGAATTGATGTCTGTAGTTTTAGTGCGGGAGAGCCTGACTTTCCGACTCCCAGCCACATCTGTGAAGCAGCAAAAAAAGCTTTGGATGAGGGAAAAACTAGATATGGTGCTGTTGCGGGAGAGCCTGGATTAAGACAAGCGATCGCAAAAAAGTTAAGAATTGATAACAATCTGGATTTTGCTGCCGAAAATATTATTGTCACCAATGGTGGTAAATATTCTCTGTTTAATTTAATGCAGGTATTGATTGAGTCAGGAGACGAGGTAATTATTCCTGCACCCTATTGGTTGAGTTATCCTGAAATGGTTAAAATAGCAGGAGGAACTCCCATAATTGTAGATACTTTGGGGGAAAATAGTTATAAAATCACTCCAGAACAACTCAAAGCAGCTATTACTCCTCAAACTAAGTTATTTGTTCTAAATTCTCCTTCTAACCCCACAGGAACAGTTTATACTCCAGAGGAAATACGAGCCCTGGCACAAGTAATTTTAGAGCATGATTTACTAGTAGTTTCCGATGAAATTTATGAAAAAATCCTCTATGACGGTGCAAAACATCTCAGTATTGGGGCGGTGAATTCTGATATCTTGCAACGCACTATTGTCAGTAATGGTTTTGCTAAAAGCTATTCGATGACTGGGTGGCGCGTAGGTTATGCTGCTGCTTCAGAAGAAATAATTAAGGCAATGTCGATTATTCAAGGTCATAGTAGTTCCAATGTGTGTACTTTTGCCCAATATGGCGCGATCGCAGCTTTGACAGAATCTCAAGATTGTGTTAAGGAAATGGTTGCTGCTTTTGCTGAAAGAAGAGAAGTAATTTACGATGCCATTAATAGTATTCCTGGGTTATCTTGTCCCAAACCAGATGGAGCTTTTTATGTTTTTGTTGATATCAGTAAAACAGGCAAAAAATCTCTAGATTTTTGTGATGGTTTATTAGAATCTCAAAAGGTAGCAGCGATTCCTGGTATTGCTTTTGGTGCAGATAATTGTATTCGTCTATCCTACGCGACAGATATGCAAACTATTAAAACAGGGATGGAGCGATTGAGTAAGTTTGTTGGTGGTTAGTCGTTAATGGATAGTTCAGAAATCAATACTCAAGCTTTAACATGATTGTAAATGTCCTTGACACCAGAACAAGAAAGAGCAGCTTATAGCCCTAGCAGTGTAACAGTAACCGCAGGTGCTGGTACAGGAAAAACTCATTTATTAACTGAACGATATTTATACTATTTACGAGAGCGCAATTTATCCCCTTTAGAGATAGTCGCGGTTACTTTTACTGAGAAAGCAGCTAAAGAGTTAAAATCTCGTATTAGAACGATAGTTACTGAGCAATTACCAGATCGTTTCGATATCTTGGCAGAGTTAGAAGCAGCACCTATTAGTACCATTCATGCTTTAGCTAGTCGTATCTGTGAGCAAAATTCAGAAGTTGCAGGAATACCAGCAAATTTTACTGTTTTAGAAGATGCCAGAGGTCAAATTTGGCTTAAAAATAGTCTCGATGCTGCTTTGGCAACTCTTCCCTCTCAATGTTATCGGGATATTCCTTACTCTTTGATGAAGGATAGTATTTCTAGTTTATTAGAAGACCCTTATACTGCCCAAAAAGCTTTACAGCAAGGGATTCAGGATTGGCAAGAGTTAATTGCGATCGCAAAACAAGAGGCTATAACTAACTTAATTAGTAATTCTATTTGGCAAGATAGCAAAGATATCTTACAAGATAATGTGGGAGAGTCGGGGGATAAGTTGGAGATTCTTCGTCAAGAGATAATGGTTGCGATGGAAGAATTGGAGACTCGATCTTTTTCCCTTAATGGGGAAGAAATAGCAGCAGCCATTGCAGTTATAAATAATATTAAAATCAATCGAGGTAGTAAAAAGAATTGGGAAGATATCGCAATAGTTAAAGATGCACTGAAAAACTTGCGGGATTTCACCAGAGAAATAATTAAACAAGGCTTAATTAATGCAGAGTTAACCGAAGCTGACACTAGATTACAAAATATATTACCTGCTTTAACAGAAGCATATCAGGATGTTAATAACTATCTTACCCAACTAAAATATCAAGCTAGAATACTGACTTTTGCTGATTTAGAAATATATGCTCTAGAAGCATTGAAACATAAAGAAGTAAGAGAATATTATCAACAACGTTGGAAAGTATTTTTGGTTGATGAGTTTCAAGACACTAATCCGACTCAGGGAGATTTGTTACAAGTTTTAACTAAGAATGCCGAGCTTACTATTGTTGGAGATATTAAACAGTCTATTTATGGTTTTCGTAGAGCTGATATCACAATATTTGAGCAATTTCG